>JAGREZ010000242.1:233-3855 GCA_020446285.1 Geminicoccaceae bacterium | reverse complement strand
TGGATCGCCGATTGGCCGGTGACCGACATCATCGCACTCTGGGCTGCGCTGCAGAAGCGGATGAGCCAGCTCGGCGGACGTTCGGCGTCGTATTTCCTGCGGATGGTGGGCAAGGACGGCTTCATCCTCACGGATTCCGTCGCAAGAGCGCTCGCCCACTGGCAGCTCGTGGATCGACCGGTCGAGGGCCGGGCCGGCATGCAGGCAGCACAACGGGCCTTCAACCGGCTCGCCGACGAGAGCGGGCGGCCTCTTGCCCACATCTCGATGATCCTCGCACTCTCGGTCGACTGACAAGGGGCGATCAGGCCGGCAGGAAGAGATTGACCTGAGTACCGATGCGGCGGAAGCCGAGCCGGAGATAGAGCGCGTGGCTCTCGGGTGTGGCGGCGGAAAGCCAGACCATGCGACCGCCATCATCGAAGAACAGCCGCAGGAGCCTGCGGATGGCTCCGGACGCCGTTCCGAGCCGCCGCGCGCCGGGTACGGTCCAGACGGCGGCCATCTCGGCCATGCCATCCGCGATACCGCAGAGCGAGGCGCCGCCGGTGTACGATCCGTTTCCGTCGCAAACGGCAACCGCCATGCAGTGCTGCGAGGCAAGTAGGGCGCGCATCGTGGCGATCTCGTCAGGAGACGGTGGTTCACCGCAGGCGAAGACATCCTCACCAGCGGTCATGAATCCGGCGGGATCGATGTCGCCGCGGAGCCGCTCGCCCCGTTCGGCGCCCGCTGGAGGGGAGGTGCAGACCAGGACCGGCGCGCGCATCTCGGTGCGGAATCCCCGCGCGTGCAGGGCGGTTTCCAGACCGGGATTCATTTCGGCGAAGAATTCGAGGCGCGGGGTTCCCCGCCGTGCCGTGAACGTCCCGATCATGGCTCCGATCGCCGCCGGTGCGCAGGCATCGACATTCCGGGGAATGGCGATCGAGCGGTAGAACGGATGCGGTTGCGGCCAGAAATGGACGTGATAGCCGGTCGTTTCGACAATGGTCGAACCCTGCGCCATGCCCGCCGCAAACTGGCGTGCCGCGCATTGCAGCTCCAGCGGAACACCCGTCCGCTCCGGACCTGACGGGTCCGCACGGCCGGTTCCGTCGTCTCGTTCCGATACCTTCGTCATGCGGGCCGGCGGGCGTTCAGCGGGTGAGCACGCCGCAATATTGTCCCTGCGCCTTGACCGTTTCGCAGGCCGCCACGGCATCGGCGCGATTGTCGAAGGAGCCGCCGGCAACGCGATAGAACGCGCCCTTGCCCTCGACCTCGACCCGCTCGGGCGTCCGCTGCGGCCAGTCAGAAGGCAGGTGCAGGCTCGTTTTCAGCCGCACCCATTCATTGTTGGCGTCGTCGACCGTGCGGACGGAGGACAGGTGTATGGCGAAGTCGCCGCCCTGATCGATTTCCAGAGGGCCGCCCGCCGCGGGCTCGACATCGTTCATGGGGACCTGATCGACCGCCACGATCGGTTCGGCGGACATGGTTTCGAGATTGCGCGCAAGCGTTATGGCGGTTGGATGCTCGGGTCCCATGGTATCGCGGGCGATGGCGAGTGCGCGCTCGATCATGGGGCGGGCCTGTTCGCGGTGACCCTGCACATCATAGAGGACGGCGAGATTGTTCAGGCTCTTGGCGACATTGGGGTGATGCGGGCCGTAAGCCTCCTCGAGGATGTCGAGCGAACGCTCGTACAATTGTTCGGCCTCGGCGAGCCTGTTCTGCGAGCGGTAGAGAAGGGCGAGATTGTTCAGGCTCGTGGCGAGGTTCGGATCGTTTTCCTCGAGATTGCGCTCGTCGAGCGACACCGCGCGCTCGTAGAGCGGCTCGGCCTCGTCGAAGCGGCCGAGGACACGGTAGGCCTCGGCCAGATTGTTGAGCTCCACCGACACGCGCGGGTCGCTCGGTCCGAAACGCTGTTCGGCGATACTCAGCGCCATCTCGAAATGCGGCAGCGCCTCGTCGACGCGATCCTCCCGGAACAGTTCGAGCGCCTGACGGTGGGCGTCGATGAGCGGATCGGCGGCCACCCGCTCCGGTGCGGCCAGGAGCGTGAGGACGGCTAGGCAGGTCAGGAACCGTTGCATGAAACAACCTCGTTTCTTTCTTCCCGTTTACACGAGAAACCACACCACGTCATCGGCCTATGCTACCGTCGCTCGAGAGCAGGATGGCGACCGGCCGGGTCAGTTCGAAATGGGAGAGGATGATGGCGATGCTGACCGTGATCGGCACGCAGAGGAACATTCCGGCGATGCCCCAGATGGAGCCCCAGAGTGTCAGCGACAGGATGATGACGAGCGGGCTCAGATTGAGGGAATTGCCCATCAGCTTGGGCTCGACGAGATTGCCGACGACGAACTGGATGCCCGCCAGTGCCAGGAGGACGCCGATGCCGGCCGTCACGCTCGCGAACTGCAGGACGGTAAGGATCGAGGGCAGGAGGACCGCGAAGAGCGAGCCGATATTGGGGATGTAGTTGAACAGGAAGACGACGAGCGCCCAGAAGATCGAATAGTCGACGCCGACGAGCAGCAGCACGATATAGCAGAGCGCCGCGGTCAGGAAGCTGACGACGGTCTTGAGCCAGAGATAGCGCTCGATGCGGAACTCGATCTCGGTGAGCATGGAACTGACCCACTCGCGCTTGCGCCGGTCGGTGAAGAGGCTGTCGAGCTTGCGGTCGAACGTGCTCTGTTCGGCGAAGAGGAAGCTCACATAGAGGGCGACGAGGCCGATATTGCCGAGCAGCCCGCCGAGCGTGCTCGACAGCGAGGTGATGGCCGAACCGATATCGATGCGCTCGGCGATCTGTTCGAGGCTTGGAATGCGTGCGAAGCCCGCTTCGCCGAAGGTGTTCCGGACCAGCTTCCTGAGGTTCTCCTCATAGCCGGGTGCGGCGGTACTCACGCTTGCGACATTGCTGGCGACGATGTCGACGAGGAACCAGCAGCACAGCACGATGGTGACGATGGCGGCCAGCAGGCTCAGGCCCTTTCCGGGTGACTGGCCGGCAAGGGTGATGCGGCCATAGAGACGGGCGACGCCGTTGATGAGCTGCCAGAGGAAGATCGCGACGGCGATCGGGATCATGAACTCGCGACCATTGATCAGGATGGAGCCGAGGATCCAGATGCCGGCGAAGAGCGAGGTCCAGACCATGGCCGTTGCGAGGGTCAGGTCGTCGCTTGCCGACGATGCGGTGCCCTCCGCCTCGTCCGTGTCGCTCGCCTGCATCATGTGTCCGTTCCGGAATTGCCATCTGCTGGCTGCATTTCGCACGCCTTTGCCAGTCGGTGCAATCTCTGCCATAGCCGTCGGACATGCCGGCATGGAGGAGGGAAACATGGCCATCGAGACGCCGCCCGGATATCGCCCGCTCAGCGAGGCGACCCTTTGCGACTATCTCGCGACGCTTGCGGAGATCGGCGCGAGGCTGGGTGGATCGCCGGGCGACTGGCGGGTGAGCGAGGTCGGCGACGGCAATCTCAACCTCGTCTTCATCGTCGAGGGACCGGCCGGTGACATCTGCGTCAAGCAGGCATTGCCCTATGTCCGCCTCGTCGGCGAGAGCTGGCCGCTGCCGCTCGACCGGGCCTTCTTCGAGCATCGCGCGTCGGTCATCCAG
>JAGREZ010000242.1:0-221 GCA_020446285.1 Geminicoccaceae bacterium | reverse complement strand
GCGCGCATGTGGGCAATCTCGTGCCGGAGATCCTGCATTACGACGCGGAACTCTATCTCATCGTCATGGAGCGCCTTTCGCCGCACATCATCATGCGTCAGGGAACGATCCGGGCGACCGTCTATCCGGATTTCGCCGGTCACATCACCGACTATCTCGCCCGCTCGCTGTTCTTCACGAGCGATATCGCGATGAAGGCGGGCGACAAGAAGGCGCTGGTC
>JAGREZ010000241.1:1697-2741 GCA_020446285.1 Geminicoccaceae bacterium | reverse complement strand
GCCGCGCGTGAAGTGGCAGCGATTCACCTTCCCGCTGCTCGATCGGAACATGACGACGGCCGACTGTGCCGCATGGCTCGCCTTCATGTATCCCGACCGCTTCCCGGAGATCGCCCCATGAGCCGCATGGCCCCGAAGGCAGGCCACGGGCCTTGTCCGCACGCTGGAGGCCATCATGCCGCTGGCCCAGCACGATCCCTCGATCCTCGACAATATCGACGCCGACCGGGCCTTGCGCGAACTCGCCGAGATCGACGGCGTCGACATGGACATGATGCGCCCGCTCGAGGAGGTGCTCGAACGCCGCCGGCAGCAGCAGGAGGCGATGCAGATGCAGCAGGCAGCCGCCATGGCACCGGGCCTCAAGGCCGGCGCCGACGCCGACGCCACACTCTCGCAGATGGAAGGTGCAGCATGAGCAGCATCAAACGCGGCCGCGTCGTCAGGCGGCTTCGATGAACGACCGCCAGAAAGAAATCCGCCGGGCCTTCGCGTCGCTCTTCCTCGACGAGCACGGCGAGCCCACCGAAACGGCGAAAATCGTGCTGCAGGATCTGGCGCTCGCCGCCTTCGCCAACCGCACGACGGCGCACGCCGAGGCCTTTGCCACCGCCACCAGCGAGGGACGGCGGCAACTGCTCCTCCACATCCTTGCCCGCCTGCGCCTCGAATTCGCACCCGCGGCAAGGCGCAAGGCCGACAGCGACCAGCCCGTGGTCGCCATCACCGACGAGAAGGATCTTTCGTCATGACCACCGAGACCGCCGAACCGACAACCGAAAACGCAAATAATCCGGCCGAAATCCCGGATAACGCAAACAGCGCCGCCGCCGCCCTCTCGCAGCCGCCGGCGGACGATCCCGCCGCACCCGCGCTGCCCGACTGGGCGCAGGCGCTCGGCGAGGCCGATCGCGAATGGCTCACCAAGGCCGGGCACAAGGATCTTTCCGCCGTCGTGCGCGGCTATCGCAGCCTTGAGACCTTCCTCGGCGCCGACAAGGCCGGCCGTGGCCTGGTGCGTCCGGCCGACGAGGCCGACGCCGA
>JAGREZ010000241.1:0-1488 GCA_020446285.1 Geminicoccaceae bacterium | reverse complement strand
CCCGCCAGCAGGAAGCCGGGTGGAGTGAGCTGCAGAAGGAATGGGGCACCGCCTTCGACCGCCAGGTCGAGACCGCCCGCCGCGCCGCCTCCAGCTTCGGCTTTTCCGAAGACCAGCTCGGCGCCATCGAGGACGCCATCGGCACCAGGGCGCTCATGCAGAAGTTCGCCGATATCGGATCGAAGCTCATGGAAGACACCATCCCCGGCGACGGCTCCGGCGGTGCTGCCAGCCAGTTCACCAGCCCGGCCGCCGCGAAGGCCGAAATCGAACAGCTCAAGACCGACCCCGCATGGCGCAACGCCTACCTCAACGGCGGCGACCCCGGCCACAAGGCCGCCGTCGAACGCTTCGCACGACTGATGCAGGTCGCAGCGAAGGGGTAACGGCTCAGGCGGCGCTGCCCCGGCGGCGCCGTTCCTCGTTCAGTTCCGCGATGCGCACGGGATCGAGCCCGAGTTCCAGCGCGACCAGCTTTTCGACCGTTGACGGGATCGCCCGCTCGCCGGAACACCACCGCTGGATCGTGCGGATATCGACGTTCCAGCGGCGGGCGGCCGACGATTGCGTCAATGAAAGTTCGTCGAGCGCAGTCCGCAGCTCATCGGCTGTCATGACCCTTCACCCGCTAGTGGCCAGATAGATGACAACCCCGGCCATGATGCCGCAGACGACACTGAAAACGGCGAAGCCAAGCACGAACCAGCCCTCGCGATAGCCCTCATCGACCATTTGAATTCTCCCTGTCGATCTCGATCTCGGCGAGCCGCTTCTCGAAGCGCTCCATGCGCTTGATGAGACCGTTCACAGCGTCATTCGTTCCGAATGCCCGCATGGCCATGCCGGTTGTCACCTGCATTTTATCCTTGATCGCGCGTACATCCGTTTCAACGGCCTCAAGACGATTGGCGATAGCGTCGACTTTCTGATCGAGCTTGCGCAGCAGGGCGAGCACAAGGTTATCGGGATCGTTCATCGGTTCGTTCCTTTGCGGAAAGAAATCAGGCGGCCTCGCTGACATCCGCGACAAGCGTCCGGCCGAGAGCAGCAAGAGCAGCTTCAACCTGCCGGATGTGCGACTGGTGATCGAGGTCGAGCAAACGGCGCAAGGCGGTTTCCGCTATTCCAAGGCGGGCCGCCAGCGCCCGGCCGCTCGTTCCTTCCTCACGCATGGCGAGCCGCAAGCCGATCTTTGCGACCGTCAGTGCATCGAGGCGTACCGGCAGATCGCCGCCGCCAGACGGTCGCGGAAGGTCATCATCTTCACCGATGTGCATTGCAAAGATTGACGCCAGCAGATCATGAGCGCGCTGCGGCACATCGGCCTCGCTTTCTGCAAATGAGACGCCGTTCAGTCCGCCAAAGGTGATGGTGAACCCGCCATCTTCGCGAGTGACGGTCGCGTGAAATACTTCGTTCACTTCTTCACTCCAAGCTGCTTGAGAATTGCATTCACGGTGCCAGTCGGCATCTCGCCTTTCGAATGAG
>JAGREZ010000240.1 GCA_020446285.1 Geminicoccaceae bacterium | reverse complement strand
CGTAATTTCCGGTGACCCGGTTGACGTCATCATTGTCGTCGAGTTGTTCGAGCAGCTTGAACAGCGTCGGCGCCTTCTCGTCTTCAACCGGCACATTCACCTGCGGCCGCCAGCCGAGATAGGCTTCCTCGGGCGAGCCGAAGCGGGCCTCGAGCACGTCGCGCACGGCTGCGAGATCGTCGGGCGCGCAGATGATCTCATGCCCTTCCTCGCCCGACTGGCAATCCTCGGCACCGGCCTCGATCGCCGCTTCGAGCATGGCCTCCTCGTCGGCAACGTCGACGGCAAAGCGGATCTGGCCGATGCGGTCGAACTGGAAACTGACGGAATTGGTCTCGCCGAGCGACCCGCCATGCTTGCTGAACGCGGCGCGCACTTCGGATGCCGTGCGATTACGATTGTCGGTCAGCGCCTCGACGATCAGCGCGACACCGGCCGGGCCGTAACCCTCATAGCGCACCTCCTCGTAATTCTCGCCGTCGGCACCCTGCCCCTTCTTGATGGCGCGCTCGATATTGTCCTTGGGCACATTGGCGGCCTTGGCCGCCTGCACCGCCGTGCGCAGCCTCGGATTGTGCTCGACATCCGGCAAGCCGCCCTTGGAGGCCACTTGGATCTCGCGCAACAGGCGCGTGAACTTCTTCGCCCGCAGGGCATCCTGTTTGCCCTTGCGATGCATGATATTCTTGAATTGGGAATGACCCGCCATGCTCGAGATGGTCCGCTGTTTGTTCCGGGAATGACATCGGGATTGGCCGCTCTATAGCAGAACTGCCGCAATCTTCGCCAGACCCGCCGGAACAGCCGCGAGTTTAACGTTTTTTTCACTCCGGCGCGTGATTCTGGTGAGCAGGATGGATGGTCCGCAAGCGGGCGGAACCGTCATCGACCCGCCCACCGCGTTGAATGTGAAGCGAATGAACGGCAGCGAAACCCTGGACGCGACGACCGCCGGGCCATCACCGGCCTCACAGGACAGGCGTCTTTTCAGACGATACGAGTTCGGTCTGGATGCGACGATGATCTGTGAGGATGGAAGCCGGCAGGCCTGTTCGATCACCGATCTCTCGCTCGGCGGTGCCGCTCTCGATGCGGGGCGGCCGGAATGGGCGGAGACGAATGTTCGCCTGCTGTGGCCCGATCTCGATTGCGAGGGGGGGCTCGAGGCGCTGGTCGTCCGCTCCACCGCCGACCGCGCGCATCTCTCCTTCACACTCGACGACGCGCAGGAAAGTGCTCTGACCATGTTTCTGGTGATGAGCCCCGCCACCCGCTGAACGGCATGGCCGGCGGATGGGTCCGTCATCCCGCCCCCTTCATCCCGCCCCCTGCCGTCCCTCTCGCGCCGGACGTCCCGTTGACGCAGCAAGCCCCCGATGCTGCACCGGGGGCTTACCATATTCAGGATGATGTCGCGTGAAGATCGGGGCGTATCAGCCGCCGATGCAGCTATCCGCGTTATCCGGCGTGCAGACATCGAGACCGGTATAGGTCGGATCGTCGACGGAACCGCCATTGACGATGTCACGCAGACCGAGCATGGCGCGATGGCCCATCTCGAAGGGACGCTGCCCGACCTGACCGACGGAGAGACCCTCGGCCATCAGCTCCATCTGCACCGGCAGGGTGTCGGCGACGATCAGGGCGAGCGCGCCGCTGTCGATGCGATCCTTGTAGGGTGTGACGGCGGCCCGATAGGCATCGGGGATGAACTGCGGGAAGCCGCCGGTGGGCAGGAATGCATCGAGATTGGTCTCGCGGGCGAGAATGTCCTCGAGCTGCTGGTTCGCGCGCATGAAATCATCGTCGGTGTAGAGCGGGCAACCGTCGATCTCGGTCCAGCCGTTCTGCCCCGTCAGGCGCTCGCCGGGAGGCTCGGCGCTCTCGGCGCCGTGCAGCGTGTCGCGCAATCCCTGCATGCGCTCATTGTGGTTGGCGGCAGCCGCACCGCCCGACTGGATGCAGAGCGTGCCACCATCGGGCTTGGCCTCCATCGCGAGCTTGGCGAGATTGACGCCGATATCGTAGTTCTTGGTGCCGATATAGGCGACGCGCAGATCCTTGTTCTCGGGCAGCAGATCGCTGTCCCAGGTGACGACCGGAATCCCGGCGGCCTTGGCCTCGAGCAGCGGGGCGACCATCGCCGCCGCATTCGCCGGTGCCACGGCAATGCCAGCGACGCCGCGGGCGACAAGGTCGGAGACCACCTGAACCTGTTCCTCGCCGCCGCCATGCTCGCCCGGACCGATATAGAGACACTCGAAATCGCCGAGTTCCTCTTCGGCCTTCTTGCAGCCGTCACGGGCCTGATCGAAGAAGGGATTGTTGGTGTTCTTCGGCACCAGCGCGAAGATGGGCTTGTCCTGCGCCTGGCTTTCCGCCACGGCGAAGGAAAGGGAGAATGCGGCGGCGACCGCACCCAGCAGAATTTTTTTCATGTCTGTTCAACCTCCCGTTTTATGGAGACAAATGCGACCGCCGGAAGAGCCCGGCGTATCGCTCAACCGCTCGTCCTCCCCCGCAGCCGTTCGAGCAGAACGGCCAGAATGATGAAGAGGCCGACGAAGAGATCATACCAGTTCGCGTCGACACCGAACATGATGAGCGAATTGCGTATGAGGAAGATCAGCGCGGCACCGATGAAGGCGCCGTAGATGCTGCCCTTGCCGCCCATGAGATTGGCGCCGCCGATCACCGTGGCGGCGATGACATAGAGTTCGTAGGTCTTGCCCATGCCATTGCTCGCCGAGCCGCCATAGCCGGCGGTGAGGATGCCGGCGATGGCGGCCGTCAGACCCGCCAGCATGTAGACCTGGATCTTGATCCGGTCGACCGGGATGCCGGTCAGTCGTGCAGCCTGCTCGTTGCCGCCGATGGCAAAGAGATAGCGTCCCCACGATGTGGTCCGCAGGACGATGGACATGATGACCGCCATGATGACGAGCACGACGAACAGGTTGGAGACCGCGAGGCCCTCGGCATCGATCCAGGGCAGCACGACGCGCCCGCCGCCGAGCCACTTGAAGATCTCGCCGCCATCGCCGAACTGGTAGATGACGCGATTGTCGGAAGCGACGATCGCCAGCGAGCGCGCGATCGACAACATGCCGAGCGTGACCACGAAGGG
>JAGREZ010000239.1 GCA_020446285.1 Geminicoccaceae bacterium | reverse complement strand
GCGTTTCAGCTTTGCTTCTTCCGCGATCACGGGCGTTTTCCCTCGCGCGAGGGCGACGGGGATGCCGAAGCTCTGCGGTATCTGGCCCAGCAACTGGGCGAGCCTGCGCCCGAGGTTGGGGGTTTTCGGTACGGGCATGTGAACGCGCGGCGTCAGCGGGCGTCGATCCTGCGTCGGCTCGGGGTCCGTCGCGCCGTCGACCTGGATCGGCAAGCCTTGCGCCGGTGGGTTGCAGAAGCCTGCGGTCGATCCGCCAGTCCCGTGGCGGAGCAGATGGATGCGGCCTACCGCTGGGGCTTGGCGCAGGGCTTCTTCGTGCCCTCTGACAAGATCATGGAGCGGCTGGTCCGGGGCGGGCAGCACGATTTCGTCGAGACGATCCTGGGCGTGATCGCGGCGCGTCTTTCGGGCGAGACCCGCCGTCGGCTGGAGGCGAGCCTGGCGGCGCCGAAGGAGGCGACCGGCTTTCAGGCGTTGAAGGGCGATGTCGGGGCCGCGTCGCTGGCGAATATTCTCGCCGCTTGCGAGCGCCTGAGCTTCGTCGAGGGGCTGGATTTGCCGTTCGACGTTCTCGCCGGGATCGATCCGGCCTGGATCAAACGCTTGAGCCGCCGGGTGGATCGCGAGACCGCCTCGGAGATGCGCCGCCACGCCGATCATCGGCGGCTGGGGCTTTGTGCGCTCTATCTGATGGATCGTCGCGGCCAGATGATCGANNGCTGGTCGATCTGTTGCTCGAGATCTTGCATCGCCTGCGGACACGGTCGCGGCGCAAGGTCATCACGGCGATCACCAAGGACATCGAGCGCGTCTATGGCAAGGACCGCCTGCTCTACGCCATTGCCAATGCCGCGGTCGACGATCCGGAAGGCCGCGTGATCGATGTGATCTATCCGGTGGCGGGCGTCGCGAAGCTGAAAGCGGTGATCGCGGAGCATGACGCGAAGGGCACGCTGGACCGGCGCATCCAGATGGTGATGCGCGGCTCCTACGCCAGCCATTACCGGCGGATGCTGCCGAAGCTGCTGTCGGTGCTGGACTTCCAGTCCAACAATGCGGGCTGGCGGCTGATCCTGGAGGCGATCGACCTGATCGTGCGGCTTGGCGAAGAGGGCCGTCGCTTCGTCCCGGCGACGCGCGCGCCCGAGGGATCGATTCCGGGCAAATGGCGGGATCTGGTGATCGGCGCCGACGGGCGGATTAATGTGATTTCCTTCGAGCTGTGCGTGCTGACCCAGCTGCGCGAGCGGGTGCGGGCCAAGGAGATCTGGGTCGCCGGGGCCGACCGCTATCGCAACCCCGATGAGGATCTGCCCGCCGATTTCGCGGAACGGCGGGAGGCGTATTACGCTGGTCTGAATCTGACGCGGGACGCGGCTTCCTTCGTGGCGGATGTGCGCAAACAGCTGGAGGATGAGCTACGTCTCCTCGATGCGAGTCTGCCCGCCAATGACAGGGTGCGCCTGCTCTGGTCCGGTGAGAACCGGATCCGGATCACGCCCTTCGCGCCTGCCACGCCGCCGCCGGGGCTGGACGCGCTGAAGGCGGAAGTCGAGCGGGTCTGGCCGATGACCGGCCTGC
>JAGREZ010000238.1:717-2652 GCA_020446285.1 Geminicoccaceae bacterium | reverse complement strand
GTCCGATTTTCCGGGGCCAGCTCAGAAACAGCAGCGAACATCGGCGCTGCATTGACCGAGGCCCGCCGGATCATCCGCAGCCGGGCCCCGCTTGAAGAGCGCGAGCGCCTCTTCGCCGATCAAATGACGGTCATTCAGAACAATGTCATCGAGATACAGGAGGGTGGTGTGCTCGCCGGCGTTCGGCGACAAGCAAAGAGCATACAGTCAAATCTCGTACAGAACGAGCCAAGCGGTTCGACTGCGCAACTGCGTCAGGCTCAAAAGAAGGGACAGGCGGATATCTTTGGACAATTGGCCGCGATCGGTGATGCATTGACGGCAGCTGTCGACGAAATTGCGAGCGGTGCTCTTGATGTTCCGACATTCCGTCAGCTTTCGACGACGGAAGCCGTGATCACTTATTGGAGGTCGCACGTTCCGGCGTGGGCTGCGGCGGTCGGGATCGACCTCCTGCCACTCATACTGTTGCTTGCCATGATGGGCATCGTCGAACAGCAACGCGATATGGAATTACGGGACAATCGATTGAGTGCCGCAACACAGTCAGCCGGCGTCGGATTGAGGAATCACGCTGCGACGGAAGCGAAGCCATCCATGAAGAATGAAACAGTAGCCGCCATGGCGCCGTCCGAACCAACCGATCCAATAAATCCGGCGATGGAGGGACGTGTTCCCACATCACCGCACGAAGTACAGGAACTCGCACATCGGGCACTCGAAGAACACAATCACGGCATCTGGAAAAGGAAACAATCGTGATTTCCGTTGCGCATGCCATCGCGATAGCGAGCAGCATCGGTGTCGTTGGATTGATGAGTTATCATGTATTCACTGGCGCAAACACTGGAAATTCCGGAGCGCTGCCAGCTGGAATAGCAAGTACGATGACACCTGCTGACGAGGACGCCAACAATCCGAATTCAATCAAGTCCAACGTTGTCGTCTTCCGTTCCGTGCCATCTGGCAATCCCGAACTCGGTGAGATCATCGCAGCCCATGAGTTTGAAAAAGCGACCGACGAAGAGCCTTCCAGTGGATGGTGTTATGTTGAGGTATTTTCACCCTCAGAAGATCCACTCCGAAAACGAATCAGTCTCCGGAGCTTCGAAGGTGAAATGACCTACGACGATCCACTTGCTCTCCAAGGATTTTCCCGATTGGGCCTTGATCGCGCAACACTGGATCAGGTTCGAAGTCAATGTCCTTGGTCAGGCCGCCAGTAAGGTTGCAAAAAGCTGATGGCACACTTCCTCACCCCTTGCGTCTGCGACTGGCACCCCGCTTCCTCGCCTCTGCCGCCTTGCGTTTTTCGGCTCTTGTGTTGGAGGGTTTCCAGGGTTTGAGATCGGTCTTGACCGGGGTGGATTTGCCGAGGAGTTCGCCGTCCTCAAGGCGTTTGATTTCGTCGCGCAGGCGGGCGGCCTCCTCGAATTCGAGGTTGGCGGCGGCGGCGCGCATCTTCTTTTCGAGCTCGCCGATATGCGTCTGCAGGTCGAGGCCGGTGAGCTGGACAGCGTCGGGGCCGATATCGACGGTGACGTAATCGCCTTCGCTCGTCGACTGGATGATATCGTCGATATTCTTCCTGATGGTCTGCGGGGTGATCCCGTGTTCCTCATTGTACGCCAGCTGCTTGTTGCGGCGGCGCTCGGTCTCGTCGATGGCGGCCTTGAGCGAGCCCGTCACCTTGTCGGCGTAGAGGATGCAGCGGCCGTCGACATTGCGGGCGGCACGACCGATGGTCTGCACCAGCGAGCGTTCCGAGCGCAGATACCCCTCCTTGTCGGCGTCGAGGATGGCAACGAGGCCGCATTCGGGAATGTCGAGCCCCTCGCGCAGCAGATTGATGCCGACCAGCACATCGAACTTGCCGAGACGCAAATCGCGAACGATCTCGATGCGTTCCAGCGTGTCGATGTCGGAGTGCATGTA
>JAGREZ010000238.1:0-666 GCA_020446285.1 Geminicoccaceae bacterium | reverse complement strand
GCGCTTGGTGAGCGTGGTCACCAGCGTGCGCAGGCCCCTCTCGCGCATGTCGTTGCATTCGGCGAGGAGATCGTCGACCTGATGCTCCTCCGGGCGGACGATGACGACCGGATCGACGAGCCCGGTCGGGCGGATGACCTGTTCGACGAAGACGCCGGCCGTGCGTTCCATCTCCCAGTCGCCGGGGGTCGCCGAGACATAGACCGTCTGCGGCCGCATCGCTTCCCACTCCTCGAACTTCAGCGGGCGGTTGTCGCGACAGGACGGCAGGCGGAATCCGAAATCGGCGAGCGTCTTCTTGCGGGCGAAATCGCCCTTGTACATGCCGCCGAGCTGGGGCACGCCGACATGGCTCTCGTCGACGAAAAGCAGCGCGTTTTCCGGAATGTACTCGAAGAGCGTCGGCGGCGGCTCGCCGGGCTTGCGGCCGGTGAGATAGCGTGAATAGTTCTCGATGCCGGGACAGCTTCCGGTGGTGAGGATCATCTCCAGATCGGCCATCGTCCGCTGTTCGATGCGCTCGGCCTCGAGCGGCATGCCACGAGCATTGAAATCGGCGAGCGTCTCCTTGAGCTCGATCTTGATCCCCTCCACCGCCTGCTGCAGCGTCGGCTTCGGGGTCACATAGTGGCTGTTGGGATAGAGGCGGATGCTCTGCAGCTTTTC
>JAGREZ010000237.1 GCA_020446285.1 Geminicoccaceae bacterium | reverse complement strand
CGCACACCCGAGCGCGCCCATTCGAGCGCGGTCGACTTGACCAGCAGGTTCACACCGGCCTTGGCGGCGTTGTAGGCAGCCTGTGGTTGCGGCCAGACCGGAACCTCGCCGCACATGGAAGAGGTGCAGACACAGGCCCCCGTACCACGTTCGACCATGCCGGGTCCGAAGGCACGCAGCGTGTTGAAGACGCCTGACAGATTCACGTCGATGACCCGCTGCCAGTCGGCCGGATGGAGATCGACCGTGGCGGCGTTGTGGACGATGCCGGCATTGGCGATCAGCACATCGGGCACGAACCGCGCCGCGAGTGCCGCGCAAGCATCGAAATCGGTCACATCCAGACGAGCAAATTCGCCTCCGATCCGACTGGCGAGCATCTCGCCCGCATCCACATCCCGATCGGCCACCCGAACGGTCGCACCCGCTTCGGCCAGTGTTTCGCAGATCGCCGCACCGATCCCCTTCGCTCCGCCGGTAACGAGCGCCGTCCTGCCCTTGAGCGAAAACCGTTCCGCGAGTGTCGTCATCCCAGAATGCCCTTCAATGCCGGATAAAGCGCCGCGTAGCGCGCGTAGATCGCGTCATACTGTGCCATGTTCGCGGCGATCGGTTCGATGACGCGACCCGGATGGACCATCTGCGCGATGCCCTCATCGATGCTGGTAAAATGCCCGGCACCGACGCCCGCCAGCACTGCCGATCCGGTCGACGGCGCATCGGCCGAAGCCGGCACGCGAACCGGGATGCCGGCCGTGTCGGCGTGGATCTGCAACCACAGGTCCGACGCGGTAGCACCGCCACCCACGGTCATCTCCTCTCCGGCATACCCGGCCGCCCGGAACGCATCGAGGATCGCGCGGGTGCCGAAGCCGATCCCCTCCATCACGGCACGAAAGATATGGTGCAGTTCGTGCCCGAGCGTGAGCCCGACGAGCGCACCGCGGGACAAGGGGTCGGTATGCGGGGTACGATTGCCCTGAAAATGGTCCTGCACCAGCAACCCCTCGGCCCCCGGTGGCAGGGCCGCGGCCTTGCGGTTCAGATCGTCGAAATCCAGCGGCCCGCCGGTCAGGCGCGACAGCCAGTTGATGATCGACCCGGTCGAGGTCTGTCCGCCTTCGACAATCCAGCGGCCCGGATAGACGATGTCGGCATAGCTTCCCCACACTCCCGGCGCATGGACCGGCCCTTCGGTCACACCGAACTGCAGATGCGAGGAACCGGTGATCATCGCCAGCTGACCCGGGCGGCAAACGCCAAGCCCGATCATTCCGATCAGCGCATCCGCACCACCCTGCACCACCTTGACCGATTCCCGCAGGCCCAGTTCGGCGGCAGCCCCTTGTGTCAGCGTCCCGATTACCTCGCCGGGCGGCACGACGCGTGCGGGCCACTTGTCTTCGAGCTCTGCCAGATCGAGCGCCTTCAGAAGACCGGATGCCCAGCCACCCTGACGCGCGCGATAGTGCCAGCGCAGTCCCGCATTATCCAGACTGGCCGCCCATTCGCCGGTCAGGCGATGGGTGATGAAATCCTGATACTCGCAGATCCTGTAAGCACGAGCGAAAGTCTCCGGCTCGTTCCGCTTCAACCACAGCGATTTCGGGATCATCCATTCCGCCGAGACCGGCCCGTGTCCGGCGCCGTTGAGCTCCAGCGCGGGATCGCCGGTCGCCAGCACCGCCTCCGCCTCGTTGTGGGCGCGCACGTCCATCCACATGATCGCGGGTCGCAGCGCCCGCCCCTGCCGGTCGAGCGCGACCACCGTGCAGCAGGTCGTGGCATAACAGATGGCCTCGATCGCGGCGGGGTCGATGCCCGCCTCGCCGATCGCCCCGCGTGCGGCCTTGACGAGATTGGTCCACCAGTCTTCCGGATCCTGCTCGACCCGGCCCGGCCTGAAATCGGTCCGGTAGGGCACGGCGGAAGTCCCGAGACAGGTACCGTCCAGATCGTAGACCCTTGCGCGAAGGCTCTCGGTGCCGCCATCCGCGGTCAGGAAATAGGTCATGATGTCTTCCTCCCGTGATCGGCGGCCTCGTTCAGAGCGCGCGATAGGTTTCCAGCGCGCGGGCGGCATACATGACCGCCGGACCGCCACCCATTTCCACAGCCACCTCGAGCGCCTCGACCAGGGCGCTCTCATCGGCGCCGTGGCGCCGGGCAGCATCGACATGGTAAAGGATGCAATCCTCGCAGCGTATGGCGACGGCGATGGCAACGGCAAGCAATTCGCGATCCGCAGCCGAGAAATGCCCCGCCCGGGTCGCCACTGCCGCAACAGCGGCAAAGCCCTTCATCAGTTCGGGCGCGGCCCGCGCCAGACCGCCCGTACGCTTCTTCGCCGCCTTCAGCTGTTCCGCAACCTGTTCGTCAGACATGAACCCCTTCCTTCTGGATGATCGCCGCGACCTCGGCCGGCGCATCCCATTGCGGCATATGGCCGGCGCGAGGGAACACATGCAGGGCGATGGCGGACGAGACGTCCAGCGCATCGCGCCAGTCGATGATCCGGTCCTGTTGTCCGACGATGATCCGCACCGGCATCATCCCGGCAAGCCTTGCCAGCTCGCCGCGCACATTCAACGTCTGCCGGCCGCCACGGCAGATATCGGCTGCGAGAGCACGCAAGCGTCCCCGGGCAAGTTGCTCGTGGATTTCCGCAATGGCTTCGGCCGAAAAACCCGCCGCGCGGTCCGACAGACGCCTGAGCAGATGACCGACGCTGCCAACGCTTTCCGCCCGCGCCATGCCTTCGACGAATTCCGCGTCGATCGACAGGCCAAGCCCCGCCGGCGCGATCAGGGTCAGTGACGACACGCCGCCCTTGCGCGATGCCACCGCCGCCGCCGCCGCCGCGCCAAGCGAATGCCCCACCAGATGGACGGGCCGCGCCGGGTCCAGTTCGGCTGCAAGAGCGGCAACGATGCCATCGAAATCGTGTGCCTCGGCAAGCGTTTCACCATGCGCCGGCAAATCGATCGCGCGCACCGCCAGACCCGCCCGGCCGAGGGTCTTGCCGACTTGTTCAAAAGTCACACGATCTCCGGCAAAGCCGTGAACGAGCAGGACGGATGCGCCATCGGCAGGGCCCCAGCTCGATGCCGCGAGTGCACCGCCCCGGCCGACGCGAGTGACATCGACCAACTCGACCCGGCCACGGCGGCCACTGCCGCGAAGCGTCTCGATGTCGATCCCCGCCTTGCGCGCCGCCCGGCGTGCCACCGGCGTCGCCC
>JAGREZ010000236.1 GCA_020446285.1 Geminicoccaceae bacterium | reverse complement strand
TGGACGAGGAAGGCGCCAAGGAAAAGGTCGTCAACGCGCTGAATCCGATGAACTGCCCCTGCCATGTGCAGATCTACAACCAGCAGCTGCATTCCTATCGCGACCTGCCGTTGCGCATGGCCGAATTCGGCTCCTGCCACAGGAATGAGCCATCCGGCGCGCTGCACGGGATCATGCGGGTGCGGGCCTTTACCCAGGATGACGCACACATCTTCTGCACACCGGAACAGATCACCTCGGAATCGGTATCGTTCTGCGATCTGCTCAAGAGTATCTACAGCGATTTCGGCTTTTCCGACCTGCATGTGAAGTTCTCCGACCGGCCGCCCGTTCGCGCCGGCGAGGACGCCGTCTGGGATCGGGCGGAAAAGGCGCTGATGGACGCGGTGGAGGCGGCTGGACTGGAGACCACGCTCAATCCGGGCGAAGGCGCATTCTATGGCCCCAAGCTGGAATTCGTGCTGCGGGATGCCATCGGCCGCGACTGGCAGTGTGGTACATTGCAGGTCGATTTCGTCCTGCCCGAACGGCTGGACGCGAATTATGTCGGCCATGACGGCGCGAAGCATCGGCCGGTCATGCTGCACCGGGCCATTCTCGGCTCGATGGAGCGTTTCATCGGGATTCTCATCGAGCATTATGCCGGGCGGCTGCCTCTGTGGCTTTCGCCTGTTCAGGCCGTCGTCGCAACCATAACCAATGAGGCCGACGCCTATGCCGACGAGGTATGCGAGGTTCTGCGCAAGGTCGGCATGCGGGCCCGGACCGATCTGCGAAACGACAAGATTTCCTACAAGGTCCGCGAACATTCCGTCGCCAAGGTGCCGATGATCATGGCGGTCGGCGCGCGCGAGGCGGAGGAGCGTACCGTGAGTCTGCGGCGGCTCGGGAGCAAGGAGCAGACCGTGCTTTCGCTTGACGATGCGGCGGCAATGTGCCAGCGGGAAATATTACCGCCTGACATGCAGTCGTGCTAGACTGTTTCCGGGCGAGGCGGCGGCGCGGTACTCATGAGGGGTGCCCGCCTGTCTGTTCTGTGGTGAAACGACTGGAGGTAGATCGAACCTAATGGCAACCAACGTCCGCGACGAGGTTCGCGTCAACGATCGTATCGAGGCGCGAGAGGTCCGGCTTGTGGATCAGGATGGCAACATGATCGGCGTGGTATCCACTCGCGATGCCCTGAGACGAGCCGAGGAAGCAGGGCTTGACCTTGTCGAGGTTGCAACCAATGCCACCCCTCCGGTGTGCAAGATTCTCGATTTCGGCAAGTATAAATATGACGCGCAGAAAAAAGCCAACGCCGCGCGCAAGAAACAGAAGGTCATCGAGGTCAAGGAAATCAAGATGCGCCCGGCCATTGATGACAATGACTACAACATCAAGATGAAAAAGGTGCGCACCTTCATCGAGGACGGTGACAAGGTCAAGGTGACCATGCGCTTCCGCGGTCGCGAGATGGCGCATCAGGACATCGCGATGGGCATCCTGCAGCGCGTCCGCGAGGAAATGGCGGAATTGGCGAAGGTCGAGCAGATGCCCAAACTTGAGGGCCGCCAGATGGTCATGGTCATGGCGCCGCTCAAATAGGTGACGGAAACGGCATGTCCCACGCCGAACGGCTCGCGGCGGTCCGCGAGATGCTGTCGAGGTCGGGCGTGGATGGTTTCATCCTCCCGCGCACGGATCGTCACGGCAGTGAATATCTGCCGGATTGCGAACAGCGTGTCGCATGGCTTACCGGCTTTACCGGATCGGCGGCCACCGTCGTCATCACGGCCGACAGGGCCGCCGTTTTCAGCGACGGGCGCTACACCGTTCAACTCGCCGAGGAAGTCGATGGCGGCCTGTTCGAGCGCTGCCATTTGGCGGACGATCCCCCGCGCGAATGGCTTGGACGGCATCTGCCCGCCGGCGGCCGTCTCGGTTTCGATGCGTATCTGACCCGAAAGGCGGAATTCAGGGCTCTCGAAAAGGTTCTTGCCCGCAGGGGTTCCTCCCTTCTGGCCATCGAAAACCCGGTGGATACCGTCTGGACGGATCGTCCGGCACCACCCACCGCACCGGCTCAAAGGCTTGATATCCGCTTCGCCGGAACGGAGAGCCGCAGCAAGCGTGCTTCCATGGGCGAGGCCATCGCCCGGCTTGGCGCGGAAGCGATGCTGGTCACGACCGCCGATCATATCGCCTGGCTTTTGAACGTGCGTGGCGGTGACATTCCCTACAATCCCCTCTGCCTCAGCCATCTCCTGCTCGAACGGGATGGAGGCTGCCGCTGGTTCGTCGACCCGCACAAGACCGGAGCGCTCGGTCCGCTCGACAATGCGGTTGAAATCCTGCCGCCCGAAGCGCTGGAGACTGCCATCGCCGATCTTTCCGGACGCCGGGTCCTGATTGATCCGACCGGCACGCATCTCGGCTATATCGATGCTCTCGAGGCCGCCGGTGCGGTCATCATCGAGGATACGGACCCGATTGCCCTCGCCAAGGCGAAGAAGAACGAGACGGAGATTCAGGGCGCCATCACCGCGCAGAAGCGCGATGCGCTCGCCATGCTCCGCTTCCTCTGCTGGCTCGACACCATCCCGCTCGACGGCAGCATCAGCGAACTCGACGCGGCGCGGAGACTCGAAGAGGAACGCGCGAAGGATCCGCTCTATCGCGGCCCCTCGTTCGAGACGATCTCGGCGCACGGTCCCAATGCCGCCCTGCCGCACTACCGGGTCACGACCACGAGCAGCCGACCACTGACCGGCGGCACCGTCTATCTCGTCGACAGCGGCGGCCAGTATCCCGACGGCACCACGGACATTACCCGCACGGTGGCGCTGGGCAAGGTGAATGGCGACATCCGGCGGACCAACACAATGGTCCTCAAGGGCCATATCGCGATCGCCCGCTGCCGCTTTCCCGCAGGCACGTCGGGCGCCCAGCTCGACACGCTCGCACGCCATCCGCTCTGGCAGGCCGGACTCGATTTCGATCACGGCACCGGTCACGGCGTCGGCGCCTATCTCTGCGTTCACGAGGGTCCGCAGCGGATCAGCAAGTCCGGCCCGGCGGCGCTCGAAGCCGGAATGATCGTCTCCAACGAGCCCGGCTATTACAGGACCGGGCAGTTCGGTATCCGCATCGAAAATCTGGTGGTCGTGGCGCCCGCATCGAAATCCGCAAGCGACGAGCGCCGGATGCATGCCTTCGACACGATCACCCTTTGTCCCATCGACCGGCGCCTGATCGACGGCGATCTGCTCGACGACGGCGAACGCACCTGGCTCGATGCCTATCATGCACGCGTGCGGCACGAACTCGCCCCCCTTGTCGAGGACACCGCCATCAGGCATTGGCTGGAGGCCGCCACGACCCCGCTCTGACGGCAAGCCGGCGCGCACAACGCCCGCACCAATGGTGCCCTTGACAGCGTGTTGAATCGGGTGAGCAGATACCCGCCATGCTCACGGCAACCCCGCAACGCTTCGCCGAATCCTTCACCGTACCGAACGCTGCACACCGTGCTCGCCGCACAGACCGGCAAGGACCTCATGCAATCGGGCGATGATTTCGGCGCGTGGGGATGC
>JAGREZ010000235.1 GCA_020446285.1 Geminicoccaceae bacterium | reverse complement strand
AGAGTTGACGAGGAGCGCCCGTTTGCCGCCGACCCTGGTTGCCTATGCCTACATGCTGGTCACCATGCTCTGCTGGAGCGGCAATGCGATTGCCGGCCAGTTCGCCATCGGTCGCGTGTCGCCGCTGGCGCTGGTGATGCTCCGCTGGCTTCTGGTGAGCATCTGCCTCGGACTGGTGTACCGGCGGGAGCTCGTTCGCACATGGCCCGTCGTGCGGGCGGCGCCGTTGCGCATGATCGCCATGGCGCTGGTCGGTTTCACCGCCTTCAACTCGCTCTTCTACATTGCAGCGCACCATACGACCGGGCTCAATATCGGCATCCTGCAGGGGTCCATACCGGTGATCGTGCTGATCCTTTCGGTGCTCGCCTGGCGGACGCGCATCGGCGTATTGCAGGTGGCCGGTGTGACGGTGACGCTCGTGGGGGTGATCGCGATCGCCTGTCAGGGCGATATCGATCGGCTCCTGCGGCTCCAGTTCAATCCGGGCGATGCCATCATGCTGCTCGCCTGCCTGTTCTACTCCGCCTATACGGCGGGGCTGAAAGTGCGTCCGGAGATGCCGGGTCTCGTCTTTCTCGCCTGGCTTTCGATCATCGCCGCACTGGCGTCGCTGCCGCTTGCCGCCTTCGAATGGCTGCGCGGCGATCTTCTCTGGCCGACGCCTGAAGGCTGGCTGGTGACGGTCTGGATCGCGCTCTTTCCGTCTTTTCTGGCGCAGATCTTCTTCATTCGCGGGGTGGAGCTGATCGGGCCGGAGCGCGCCGGCGTGTTCGCCAATCTCGTGCCGATCTTCGCCGCCATTCTCGCCGTTCTCCTCCTGTCCGAACGGTTCGAGACGTATCACGCGGTGGCGCTGGCTCTCGTGCTCGGCGGTATCGCACTTTCGGAGCGGGGCAAGCCCGCCTGAACGGGAGACGTCCTATTCGGGGCCATCGTAATAGAGGCTGACCACATGCTCGGCCTGGGCGAAGAAGAGCCAGCGGGAAAGGAACAGGCCGGCGGTGTGGAAGGCGATGGCAAGCGCGAGCATCACCGTGAACAGGCCCGTATCGCGGGCCAGCAGGAGAAAGAGCATCGGCAGCACGCCGCCGGCGATGAGCGCGATCAGGCGCAGCTTCGCGGCGTGCTTGCGGCCGATGCGGAAAACCATCTCGCGAAGCAGGTAGTTGGCCGAGCTGTGCGGCGATTCGAGCAGGCGGACGCGCCCGCGCGCACCGAGGCCGGTTGCGCTTGCGGTGGATGAGCCTGATTGCGCGAACCGACGGTCGCCGTCGATCCAGAGCAGGATCTGCGCCAGCCAGAGGAAGGCGAGGAGGATCAGTGCGGCGAGGTCGAGGCCGGCGAGCAGGGCGCCGCCTGCGAGAGCATGGAGGATGAAGACTGGTACGGTGAGCGGATGCCGCCAGCGCGGGACGGATTGCAGTTGTGCATAGATCATGCCGGTGCAGACGACGGTCGCAAGAGCCAGCAGTGCCGCGATCCAGCCGAGCCAGCCGGCCGTTCCGCCGGCGAGCGCGAACAGCATGAACGTGCCCATCGCGAGAATGGCGGCGACACCCTCACGGCTCAGCCATGAGGATCGCCATTGGCCGAGCGCACGCCAGGCACGTCCGGGATTGCCCAGATGGAAGAGCGAGGCAAGCAGGCCGGCACCAGCAAGCATCACGGCGAGGGCCGAAAGAAACATGAATGCGTGACCGCTCGGGCGGGAAAGGCCGCTCGCGATCCACATCATCAGCCCGAAACCGAGCCCCGAGAGCGAGGTGAAGAGGATGATCGATGAGGCGGGATGCATGGTCGCTCAGTCCAGGGCCGAAAGCGCGCGGTCGAGCCAGCCGAGAAAGCCCTTCGCCTCGGGTTCGGCAAGCCTTGCTATGTGAAAATCGTCATGGTCGCGCCGGCGTGGCGGCAGGTATCTGTTGACCGGCTTCGTGCCCTGTTCGGGCATGAGCTCGTACCCGCCGCGTTGCCCGACCAGCTTCGAGACATCGCTCGACGGATCGCCGAGGTCGCCGAAATGGCGCGCGCCGGCGGGGCAGGTGCGCACACAGGCGGGAACGCGGTCCTCTTCGGGCAGGTTGGTATTGTAGATGCGGTCGACACAGAGCGTGCATTTCTTCATGACACCCGCCGCCTCGTCCATCTCGCGCGCACCGTAGGGGCAGGCCCAGGCACAGAGCCCGCAGCCGATGCACCAGTCCTCGTGGACCAGCACGATGCCGTCGGCCTCGCGCTTGTAGGAGGCGCCCGTCGGGCAGACGGTGACGCAGGGGGCATTCTCGCAATGCAGGCAGGATTTGGGAAAATGGACGACCTGCGCCGGCCCCTCGTCGGGCTTCACCTCGAAGGTGTGGATGCGGTTGAGGAAGGTGCCGGAGGGGGTATCGCCATAGGCGTCCATGTCCGACAGCGGGGCACCCGCGGCGGAGGTCGTGTTCCACGCCTTGCAATTGATGACGCAGGCATGGCAGCCGACACAGGTATCGAGGTCGATCACCAGACCGAGCTTTCTTTCCGTCGTGCGCGGAAGGCAGGTCATCGTGAGGTTTCCTTCCACGCACTGCCATGAAACACATGGGCGGGGGCGGGCTCCACGGGGCTCTGCTGCGGTGCGATCACCGGGTGGCTCGCATCGCGCGGTTCCGCCTTTTCGAGCCGTACGCGCAGATCGTACCATGCGGCCTGGCCGGTGATCGGGTCGCTGTTGGCCCAGCGCAGGCCGTCGCCCCGTTCGGGCAGAAGCTCGCTGATGAGATGATTGAGCAGGAAGCCGCGTGTCGCCTCGGGGGCGTCGGGCGATAGCGCCCAGGCACCGCGGCGCTTGCCGATGGCATTCCAGGTCCACACCGTGTGCGGATTGAGCGCATCCATGCGGCGCACGGGAACGGTGATCTCGCCGTGATGCGAGGTGAGCGTGACCCAGTCGCCGTCGGCGAGTTCGTGGCGGTCGCAGAGATCGCCGGAGACATAGAGCGGATTGTGGCCGTGGATCTGCCGGAGCCAGGCATTCTGCGAGCCCCAGGAATGATACATCGCCGCCGGCCGCTGGGTGAGCGCGTGGACGGGGAATGCCGCCTTGTCGATCCGTTCGCCCTCGAAGGTCGGGTACCAGGAGGGGATGGGCGTGAAGGTATCGAGGATGCGCTGGCGCAGGTGATCCGGCGGCTGTCGCGGCCCATGGCCCTCGGCGGCGCGCTGGAAGCGGGCGAGCGGTTCGAGATAGAGCTGGAACTGATAAGGCTGCGGCTTGTCGAAGAAACTCATCTTCACCGCCCAGTCCTGATAGGCCCTGTTCCAAGGCTTGTAGAAGGTGGCCTCCTCGGGAACGTGGCTCATCCAGAAGCCGCCATTGTCGATATAGCGCCGGATCTGGTCGGGATTGGGTTCGCCGCGTCCCTCGCTCTTTCCATCCGTGCCGCGCCAGCCGCACAGGGGGCCGACGCCGGGGCGGCGCTGGTGATTGGCCATGTAGTCGGCATAGTCGCTGTAGACCGGCGTTCCGTCCTCCCGCACCATGCCGGGAAGGGAGAGACGGGCGCCGAGATCGAGCAGCACGCTCTGGAAGCCGCGCACGTCGCGGTCGGGTTCGACCACCGGCCAGCGGATCGCGTCGGCTGCCGCCTCGGCCTCCGAGATCGGCCGGTCGAGCAGGCTGATGCAGTCGTGCCGTTCGAGATAGGTGG
>JAGREZ010000234.1 GCA_020446285.1 Geminicoccaceae bacterium | reverse complement strand
CCGAGCGCCGACCAGTCGCGCTGGGCATCCTCGATCAGCTTGTCGGACTTGCTGATCCACACCGCCTTGCGGCGGCCCTTCATCCAGTTGTCGAGAATGATCGCGGCGGACTGGCGGCCTTTGCCGACGCCGGTGCCATCGCCGATCATGAAGCCGCGGCGAAAGCGCTGGGCGTTGGCGGCATCTTCGCGTGCGGCCGTGACGATATCGAAGGTGGCGTCCACGGTCCACGATCCGGCGAGATGATCGGCGTGTGCTTCGCCGGCGTAGATGACGGTCTCGAGCTGCGCATCCGACAGCAGTTCGTGGATATTGGCCGGGAGGTGGGGACGATAGCTGGGCTTCGGCGGTGCGACCGAGGCCATCGCGGCGGATTGCACCAGTTTGGTGGGGTGCGCCTGAGAGCCTGAGATACGGATGGCCTGCAATCCGTATTCTTCATAGATGCCGTCGGATAGGCGGCCACCCTCGCCGGTCAACCCGTCCAGGGTGTCGTAGGCGAGCGGCAGGCCCTCGGGTTCGGCCATCGGCGCGGTCGCTGGAGCGGCCTTGGCGGCGCGGTTGATATAGCCGCGCACGCTGCGCGGAGTGGCGGCCGGTGCGGCCGGGACCATGACGGAAGGATCGACGGCGAACCGTTCCGGTAGGTGCTCGCCGAGCCAGGCCAGCAGCGTGGCGGGGTCGGGCGCGACGCCCGGCGCGACCGGAACCACGGTCGGATCATTGGCGGGCCGCTTGTCGATGACGGTGAGCCGCGTCGGAAACGTCGTGCCGTGCTTGGCATAGACGGAGCCGTCGATGGCGGCGGAGAACACGACGCGACCACAGCCCTGCAATCGGACGAAGGCGTCCCTCCAGACCTGATTGTCGGGTGCGAAGCTGGCGCCGGTGATCGTCACCAGGCGGCCGTCGGGGGCCAGACGCGCCAGCGCCGAGGTGACATGGCGCCAGGTGGTGTCGGCGACGCGGCCTTCGACGTTCGCCATCGCGGAGAATGGCGGGTTCATCAGCACGACGCTGGGCGTGACGGCGGGATCGAGGTGATCGTCGATCTGCGCCGCGTCGAAGCGCGTGATGGGAATGGCCGGAAAGAGGAGATTCAGCAGCCCGGCGCGGGTTTCGGCCAGCTCATTGAGCACGAGTGCGCCGCCGGCGATCTCGGCGAGGATGGCAAGCAGGCCGGTGCCGGCCGAGGGTTCCAGCACCCGGTCGGTCGGGCTGATGGCGGCGGCGTGGGCCGCGACTAGGCCGAGCGGGATCGGTGTCGAGAATTGCTGGAAGGTCTGGCTTTCGGTCGAACGCCGCGTGTGCGTCGGCAGAAGGCCGGCGATCTTCGTCAGTGCGGAAAGCCGTGCAGCCGGCGTTCCGGCTTTGCGGAAAAGCGCCTTTCCGTATTTGTGCAGGAAGATGACGGTCGCGGCCTCGCAGGCGTCATAGGCCGTTTTCCAATCCCAGGCGCCGGTCGCATCGGAAGCGCCGAAGGCGGTCTCCATCGCCGAGCGCAGGGTTGCAGCATCGACCCGATCGCCGCGCTCGAGATGGGGCAGCAGCAGGCCAGCGGCCGCGAAGATGGCTTCGGAGGGGACGGCATTCGAGCCGAGCGGAAAGGGCGCGGTGGCGGACGCCGCCGCGGATGCGGAAATCATGGTCATGGTGGGAACCTTCAGGAGAGCGGGAATGGACGAGCCTGCGCGGCGCTCTCTCTCGACCGCTCCGGCTCAAACCCGTCCCGGCGGCCCTCTCACTCTCAAGACGCCCGCATGGAAAAAGCGCCCGACCGTGAGGTGGGCGCTTTTTCTAGGGTCAGTTCCAGTGTCCGTCCGCGATCTCGCCGGCGACCAGTGCGCGGGCCTTGCGGATCAAGTCATCGCCGCAGGTATCGACGTGGCCGAAGAATCTGGCGCGCGCACCGTTCGCGGCCCAGTCGGCATAAGCGCAATATTCCCGAGCATCGGATCGGAAGGCCCGCATGTCGTTGGCCCAATGCGGCCTGGGCTCGATGACGACGGTGATGCCGTCCCTGGTTTCAGGCCAGGGCAGGGACCGTTCGTGTGGCGGATGCTCCCGATCCGCCGCGAAGATGGCGTCGATGCCGGTCATGGCGCCTCTCCCGGTTCTGGGCGCACGAAGCTTTCGGGATCGTCGGGATTGGGCGGCAGATAGGTGTCGTAGGGATTGCCGTCGGCGAGGTGACCGAAGGGCGTGAAAACGTAATCGCCATCGTCCCGCCCCACGGCGCAGATGACGTAACGCGGATTGCCCGTTGCCGCGTCGAGGCATTCCATGAGGGCGAGATTGCCGTCACCGGCCGCGCGCAGCAGGGTCTGGAAGTTCGTCCGGGCGTAGGAGGGGATGCTCATAGCGGACCTCCCTCGCCGGAGACGGTCTGGGCGAGCCAGCCATCGGTGTAGATCCAGTCCACGGTCTCGCCGGTGGTGAGATCGAGGACATGCGCGCCGCCGCCGAAGCCGTCGAGCCGGGGCTTCGAGCAGGTGTTGGCGTATTGGAAACCCCATTTGCCGGTGAGTCCGAACTCGGCGGCGCACAGCTTTACGAACTGGATCAAGCGCTCGGGATCGCCGGTCACGTCGTCTCGCATCCAGAGCTGGCTGCCGCCATGCTCGGGCTGGATCGAAAGAAGAAAGCCTTCGGAGGGCGGTTCCTCCGATGCGCTTTCAGCGGACTGCGTGTTGTAGAGGTCGAGCGCGCGGGCGGCGTTCTCGGGCGTGCCGACGTCGAGCAGGCACGAGAAGTGGGTGAAATAGTCGGCCATGACAGGCTCCTGAAATGAGAAAGCCCGACCCGCACGGCACAGCCACGCAGACTATCGACCTCTGGGGCCGGGCTGATGGAAGTGGGAGAAAGGCGCGGAGCAGACGGAGCTGCCCCGCGCCTGAGCGCTATTCGGCGGCAACGGCGTGCGGGGCTTCGTCCTCGTCGTCGGCGAGGTCTTCCTCATCGTCGAGGAAGGCCGGAAGCGCCTCGTCGCCTTCGCCGTCCGCCGCCGGGTCATCATGGTCGACCAGACGCAGCGGCTCGGGCAGCCAGCCGGTGTCGGCGAGCAGGCGCTCGGCCTCCTTGGCCATGTCGCCCTTCTTCAGATGGTCGATGAGCCCTGCTGCCCGTTCGCCCGCACCCTCACGCACGGCTTCGAGGATGCGGGGCTTGGTGACGCGGCCGAGATAGTTGCCGACGGTCGGCTTCCAGCCCGCCACCACCATGTCCAGACCGGTGGCGCGCGCCAGCCGGTCGGCCTGCGCCAGGCGAACGTCCAGCCCATGCTGGCTGACGCCTGATCCGTAAGGGTTCGGGCGCTCGAACAGGGCGTTCACGCCGAAGCTGACGCAATGGGCGAGCAGATCGAGGCGTGTGCCATCGTCGAGGTGGCTCAACCAATCCCAGAGCGCCTGATCGTCGGCGGGAACGTGATCGCCCCAGCGCCCGTGCCGTTCGGCGACCTCGCGCGCGGGAGTGCTGCCCTTCAATTCCTCGGACTGTGCCGAGAAGAAGATATGATTGACGCGGGCTTCGAGGCAGCCGGTCGGTGCGATGTGCCGGAAGGTGTCGCTGACCAGCTTGTGCAACAGCAGGGTCATGGCGATGTCGGGATGCTCGGCGACAGCGTTGCGCAGAGCGAGGGTGCGATGCGCGGTCAGTTCGATGACGAGACGCTCGGGCAACGGCTTGACGCCATCCTCCTCCTCGTCCTCCGACTCCGCGGGCTGGCCGCCGATGGTGATGACGGCGCGCTGCACGGCGGGCGTCGCTACGGGGCCGCCGTCGATCTCGGGCGTATCGTCTCCTTCGGCATCGACCGGACGCTCGTCCTCAGGACGGACATAGCCGCGATCCACCGACAGCGAGCCGTCCGAGTCGAGGCTGACGAAGACGCCAGCGATGGCGATGTCGGCCGGATCGTAGATCACCGGGCACTGCTCGAAGGCGTCGAGCGCCTGCTCGATCTCGCCGAGACGCGCGTCGATCTCGTCGGGCAGCTCGTCGGCCTCGGCATATTCGGCCTCGATCCGATCGTACTCGCTACGCAGCGCCTCGCGGGTTGCGCGTTCCTCCTCGGTCAGATCGGCCGTGGCGCCGACAAGCTCCCGAAGCCCGCGCTCGTGGCCGTAGGGAAAGCTGAGCGCGGCCTCGACCCATTTCCAGCCTTCGCCCGCGATCTCGTCGGCGACGATCTTCAGCTTCTCGGCCACCAGGCGGTCGAGCAACCCGGCATCCTGAAGCCAGCCGCCATCATCGGACTCGAACAGGTCGCGCAGCACGATGCCGCCGGCCGCCTCATAGGCCTCGACACCCACGAACACCGCCCGTTTGTCGGCGGCGCGCACTGTGGTCTCGGTCAGCATTCGGCGGATGTGGTAGGGTTCCTTCTGCCAGCCGTCCTTGATGGCCTCCCAGACCTGCTCCTGGCGGCCATGGTCAGAACTGACGGTGAAGGCCATGAGCTGTTCCAGCTTCATGCCGTCGTCGGCATAGATCGCCAGCAGCGCGGGCGAGACAGAGACGAGGCGCAGGCGCTGCTTCACGACATTGACGTCGATGAAGAAGGCGGCCGCGATGGCTTCCTCGGTCATGCCCTTGTCGCGCATCGCCTGGAAGGCGCGGAACTGATCGAGCGGATGGAGCGGTGCGCGTTCCATGTTCTCGACCAGCGAGACCTCATCGATCAGGACGCCGCTGTGGGCGTCGCCGACAACGCAGGGCACCGGTGCGGTCTTGGCCAGGCGCTTCTGCTTCATCAGCAATTCGAGCGCACGGTAACGGCGACCGCCGGCGGGCACCTCGAACATGCCGGTTTCCACGCCGTCGGCGTCGAGCACCGGACGGACATGCAGGGACTGGATGAGCCCGCGCCGGGCGATGGATTCGGCCAGCTCCTCGATCGAGACGCCGGCCTTGACGCGCCGGACGTTGGACTGGCTCAGCACCAGCTTGTTGAAGGGGATGTCGCGCGCCGACGACAGGGTGATCTTCTGAATGGCAGTCGCCATGATCGTTACTCCGCGACGGGCGGCCGAGAGCCTCTCTCTCGACCTCCGACCCGTCACGAAGCGAAGCGCAGCCCTCTCACTCTCAGGAGGGCCGCGCCGGGCGGGCGGAAAAGC
>JAGREZ010000233.1:794-10887 GCA_020446285.1 Geminicoccaceae bacterium | reverse complement strand
GCGGCCCGGTAGGCGTACCGGCTGTAGGGCTGGAGATGGCTCACGAGTGCGACATGCAGTGCCATGATGACGATGGCGAGCCAGACCATCGGCAGGACCATCTGGACGAGGCCGTAACCGCCGGCACTCATGGCGTCGAGCTCGGAATCCCGTGACAGTCGGGAATAGGCGAACAGGATGCCGATGAAGAAGGCTGCAGGCAGGGCGAGACCCATATAGTGCGGAATGAGATAGCTCAGCATCTCGAACACGATGAGCAGGCTGCCGCGCCAGCCGATCACCAGCTCGACCACCGAGAGCGCCCGTTCCGCGAGCAGGGCCAGCAGTGCGATCAGCACGGTCGCTCCCATCGGGCGCAGGGCCTGGCGAAGGAGATAGCGGTCGAGGATGGACATCGGGAAAGCCCGTGCTCCGCATCATGCGTTGATGGAGGCTTCAATAACTCAATCGTCGGTGTCGGGCCAGTCGCCCTGTACGAGATCGATGCCGTCCTTTCCGGCCACAAGCTCCCCCCGCATGGCGGTGTCGAACCGCCCGTTCGCGTCGCGATAGCGCCGAATGGCGACGAAGACCCGGCGCTGTGCAGGATCGATGCCGAGACGGATATAGCCGCCCTCGTCATGACGGTTGGTGTCGTCCGTCGAGGAGGAGGGTGCGACCATCACCGGTACGGATCCCCGCGGTGTCTCGATCGTGCCGAGTTCGAAACGGTGCTGGTGCCCCGAGAGAACCAGATCGCCGCCGCACCGCGCGATCATGTCCGCAAGTGCTGCATGATCGCGCAGATTGCGCCGTGTGCTGATCCGCGCCAATGGCGGGTGGTGGACGAGAATGACGATGAACAGACCTTGCCCGTGAAGCTGGCGGAGAACCGGCTCCAGCCGTTCGAGCTGTGCATTGCCGAGCGAACCGCAGGCGAAGGCTATCGGGCTCGGAACGGCGCTGGAAAGGCCGACGATGGCCACGGGTCCGCGCCGACGGACATAGGGAAAGGTGATTTCGCAGCTGCCATCGTCAGCCATGTATCGCTGCCACATCTTCCAGTGATCGCGATAGGGGCCATCGACATAGGCGTCGTGATTGCCCGGTATGACGGATACCTCTTCGGGTGAGCCGAAACGCGCGATCCAGCTGGCCGCATTTCCGAACTCGCCGGTGAGGGCGAGGTTCACGAGGTCACCGGTGATGGCCACATGCTCGGCGGGATGGAGGGTGAGATCGCGCACCAGCGCCTCGATCACCTCGACCCGGTGCATGGCATGGCGTTTTCGCCGCCAGGAGAGCAGACCGAAGAAGCGCTTGGAGAAAAGGGCGCTCAGGGGAACATCGGGCAATGGGCCGATGTGGAGGTCGGACAGGTGGGCGAGTTTGAACATCGGGCTCCGGTTCAGCCGGTCTTTCGTGCCTGCAGGATCGCACGGGCGTATTCGAGATCGTCGGGTTTGTCGACGTCGATGGCGGCTTCGGCGAACGGCAGGAGGACCGCCCTTGCGCGGGCACCGATCTTCACCGAGGCACGTTCCAGCGCCTGATCGAGGGTGAGCCGGCGCAGGAGATAGGAAAGGAGAAGGCCAGGTCCCATGGCGCGGGCGATCCGCCAGGGTTTCTTGCGTTCCTGTTCCACCCGGCGCCAGAAGGCGACCGCCGATGCGGCCTGCGGGCGGGCGAGCCAGAACAGGTTGGCGCCGGAATAGCGTCCGCCCTGAAAGGTGAGCCAGGTCCGCCGGGTGTGCGGGGAGGCGGCGAGTACGGTCTCGCTGCTCACGAGACCCACCGCCAGATCCGCATCGAGACCGCGTGCATCCGTGAGGAAGCGCTCGAGAATGGCCGGGGTCAGGAGCGGATGGTCGGCGGTGGTGACGAGAAGCGGGGTGCCGGTCCGCTCCTCCAGACAGGCTGCCACCGTCAGGCTCGGTGTCGGCTCGCATCCGCCGGTTGCGATGCGGGGATCGGCGAGAACCGGGAGTGATGCGAGCGCGTCCGGATCATTGGCGGCGATGTGGATACGCTCGACGCCGCCCACCGCGAGCAGTGCCCCGGCCACATGCTCGATCATCGTCCGGCCGGCGACCGGAGCCAGGCATTTCTGATCGACACCCGCATGGAGTGCTACCGGATCCTCTCCGCCGCGCGAGCCGGCGAGCACCAGAACCTGCATCAGACGAGATCCCGCTCGAACACCCGGTAGGTCTTGTAGGCCCGGCCACCGACCGTCGTGACCATATCGAGCACGGGGCGATTGTCCTCGAGCAGCCAGGAGAGCTCGCCTTCCTCGACACCCTGACTTCGGTGATGGGAGCGGATCTCGTCGATCACGCGCAGTGCCGCGGCAGCTCCCTTGAGCGTACCCTGAATCTCCCGGCGCACGCCCATGAGCGGCATCCGCCAGCGCCTGAGGCCAGTGACCCTGAGGCGCCAGAGCAGCTTTGCGAAACCGAAGGGGAACAATCGACCGTCGAGGTCGCGAATGGCCGTGTTGATGTCGGGCAGGGTGACGGCCATGGCCACGGGCCGACCTCCGAGCTCGGCGATCGCGAAGCACTTCTCGCTCACGATCGGTCGCATGGCCTTGCCCATGTGATGGATGGCCTCCTCGTCGAAGGGAATGAAGTTCCAGTTCTTCGACCAGGCATCGTTGAAGATGTCGCAGATCAGCGCGATCTCCTCGTCGAAGCGCTTCATGTCGAGGGGGCGTACCGTCAGGTCGGTGATCCGGGCGGTGCGTTCCAGCAGCCGACGGGCCGCCGGCGGCCAGGGAACGGTCACGTCGAAGTGAAAGGCGATGAGATCCTTGGCCTTGCGATAGCCCAGCTCTTCGAGACGCGCGCGGTAATAGGGCTTGCCATGCGGCATCATCAGGTAGGGCGGTGTGTCGAACCCGTCGACTAGAAGCCCGGATTCCTCGTTGATCGACAGGGTGAATGGCCCCTGCAAGCGCTTCATGCCGCGCTCGCGCGCCCAGATTTCCGCCGTATCGAGCAGCAGTTCGATCACTTCCGGATCGTCGATGGCCTCGAAGAAGCCGAAATGCGCGGTGTCGTCATGGTACTGGCGAAGATGCTCGCCATTGATCTGGCAGCTGATGCGGCCGACGATCTCCGGACCCCGATGCACCATCCAGCATGCCATCTCCATATGCCGCAGCGCAGGGTTCCGGCGTGGATCGAGCGCCTGCAGGCGTTCGAAGGTCAGCGGCTGAATCCATGCCGGATCGTCGGCATAGAGCTTGCGCGTCATGCCGATGAACGCCTTGAGGTCCGCCCGGTCGCGAACGACCGTGATGGCGAGCGGTCGTCCGTCAGGCTTCACGACGGGTGCGTCGCCGGGCGTAGGTCTCGTCGTCGGCGCTCAGTTCGGCGACCCAGGGATAGGTCTCCCTCAGCGCACCGGTGTAGCCGAGATTGTGCACCGTCTCGCTTCGGGGAATATCCTTCGGTCGGGCATAGAATGTGCCGAACACATGGTCGAAGATATTCTGCGTGATGCCGAAATTACCGCGCTCGCTGTGGAAGTGGTGGGCGAGGTGGCGCTGCTTGACGTTGCGGAGAAAGGTGTTTTTCGGATTGAACGGCAGATGCTGCATGCAGTGGGTGAACTCGTAGACGCAGAAGACGAGACAGCCGGCGGCGAACGCCGCGCATGCGCCGGCGGCACCGTCGACCAGATAGCCGACAGCAAGGGTGATGATGGCGATGGTGGGCAGGGTGGTGTAGAGCGCGCCGAACAGCACCGCCAGATCGTGCGGGTTCTGGTGGTGATCGTAGTGGATGCGCTTCCAGACCTTCGCCGTCGCCTTGTGCTTGAAGAGCATGTGCGAGTGCAGGAGGTGGCGATGCACGACATACTCGACGAAGGGATAGAGCAGGACGACGAGGATTGCGGCCGCCACCGGACCGCCCCAGCCATCCGCGAAAAAGGCCGATGCGGCGATTGCGAGCACGGCCAGCAGGATGTAGGCCTGAATGGAGTAATGGGTGAAATAGGCGCGCACCAGATCCGCGAGCGTCATCTTGTCGAGAAAATAGGTGCGGTCGCTCCAGGGTCCCCAGGACGTCAACATGGCCGTTCCCGATTGGAAGAGGTGATGGGTTTTCCTCGCCTTTAGCTAGTGTCCGCAATCCCGTTGGGCAAGCGACACGCTGCCGCTTCGCATCGGGTTGTGTTGTCGGGGACGCAGAATCCCGTGGTTCTTCCCCTGTCGACGCACCGATCATTGCCGGCGGGATGCGGTGTCAGTCGCGGGGGCCGGCCGTGATCTCCACGCCCCACTGATCGAGCAGGGGGGCGATGTCATCCAGCTGATAGGGTCGCCGTTCGATTCCATCGAGGGCCATGGGCTCTGGCGGATCGAGGGTGATCACGAAACGTTCAGGGCTTGCCACGAACTCCTCGATGGCGCGCAGGGCATTGCCGATCCGTGGAGATGTGCCGGCGCCGGCGAGGAACATGCGGGCGAATGTGGCGATCTGGAAGGCAAAGGCATTGCGATCCATGCCCATGGCGCTTGCCATGCCGTCGATGCTCTCGGCGACGAGCCCCCGGTCTTCGTAGTCGATCATGAGGCCCGAGAGCATCGCCGGCGGCAGGCCCGCGGCTCCGGCATCGAGAAATGCCAGCCCGGATCCGGAAAAGGCCACATCGAGCGCTCCCATTCCCTCGGCACGAAGCGCGAGCGTACCTTCGGTTTCAAAGTCGCGCATGTCCGTTCGCATTTCGCCCGAGAGAGAGGAGCGCCACGGACCATTGGGAGCGGCCATGCCCGGAGCCGCGCCGCCGATGGCCGCCGTGGCGTCGAAATCGTGGATTTCGATGGATTCGGCCGAGACGGTTTCGACAACACCATGTTCGCCGTCCCGATGGCTCTCGAACCGCAGTCCGGGCAGCGTCAGGCGGCCGTTCGGTCCGTCGGCGGAAAGATCGGTTGCGATGATGGACGAGGGCAGTCCGGCGAACACGGCATCACGATAGAGATCGGCATCGAAGACGGCCTGTTCGTCGCGTCCCTCGACCAGCTTGCCGTGCTGGACGAGCCGATCGAGCGACAATCCGCTGGCGACGAGCTGGCGCAGCGAGATGCTGGCGCCGTGTCCGGCGTCCTCGATCATCATCCGCTCCAGATCCAGGTTCGACAGACGGCCGGCGACGATACCCCGGGATGTCATGCGGTCCATCGTCGCGAACAGGTCGTCCACCCGGAGCGCGATCCCGTGCCCGACGGCGGAACCCATGTCGAAGCGGCCGGCAAGCTCGTGCGTCATTCCGTTCTCGAGCAGTTCTGCAAGCGCTGCCACGTCGAGGTCGGAGAGTTCCAGATCATGGATCGTCACGCGGCTGTCGGCACCGGTCGCGATGTCGACATCATCGAGAGAGAGGCTGCCGATTGCGGCAATGTCGCCATTATCGGCCATCTGCATGCCGGCAATGCGAACCTCTCCTATGTCCAGGATCATCGGCGCCCGGCCTATCCGAAGCTCGTGGATCGTGCCTTCGCCGGTCCGGGGATCGTCGACGATTTCGCCATGGGTGACGAGGACACCGGCACCGGTCGCCTGTTGAAGCGCTTCGACGAGAGCCGTCGCGTCACCGGCGGCGCGCGCTTCGGCAGCGTTCGCGAGCAGAAGGAAGCCGAAGGCGGCAGCAGTTTTCGCGACGTACATGCAATTCCTCGCTGGCGGGGGACCGGCGTGAATCTAGCGCGCATTTCCTCAAGAGCGAGTGAATTAAATATAACACTAAAAGATTGGATTGAAATTTGTATCACGCATTAACATTGTAAATGAAATGCCGAGGAGACACCCATGCGACCCGTATCGTTCCTTCCGTTTGCCATCGCGCTCGTAACGGCCCTGCCGGCCGCCGCCGGTCCGCTGATCGATGCCGACAGTCTCGAGACGCGGTTGCAGGACAGCGATCTCGCCATCATCGACATCCGCAACGATATCGACGGCGGCTCGCTCGAGACGTTCGCGAAGGGGCATGTACCGGGCGCCGTCTACAGCAACTACCTTCAGGCCGGCTGGCGCACCGTGGTGGATGGCGTGGTCGGCATGACCCCCGGCATCGATGTGCTCGAGGCCCTGATCGGCAATCTCGGCATCGGCAATGACGATGATGTCGTCATCGTCCATGGCGGGGTCGGACCGTCGGATTTCGGCAGTGCCGCGCGCGTCTACTGGACCTTTCGCTATCTCGGTCACGATCGCGTCTCGATCCTCGACGGCGGCTACAATGCGTGGATCGCCGATCCGTCACGACCGCTCGAAACCGGCGAAGTCGTGGTCACCGAGCCCGACATCTTCGATGCCGACATCAGGCCCGGACTTCTGGTCACGACGGAAGAGGTGGCCGCGAGCCTGAACGATCCGAAGACCGTTCGTATCGATGCCCGTCCGGAAAAGCAGTATCGGGGCGAGGAGAAGCACGGCAAGGCGCTGGCGGCGGGTCGCATTCCCGGCTCGATCGGCGTGGAACAGGCCGTCTTCTTCGGCGATGACGGCCGCCTGCTGCCGCGCGAGGTCCTTGAAAGTCTCGTTCCGGATGCGGTGAGCAGTGGCGAGGCCGATCTGGTCATCAGCTATTGCAACACCGGCCACTGGGCCGCCACCAACTGGTTCGTCCTCTCCGAGATGCTCGGCTATCATCGCGTCCGGCTCTATGACGGTTCGATGACCGGCTGGACCGCCGATGTCTCGCGTCCGGTCTCGACCGGCGCCGATCCCCTCGACGTGATTGGCCGCTGGCTCGCCGATCCGACCGGTTGACCTCGTCAGCCTTGCTAGAGCATTTCCCGTTCAGGTGGAACCACCTGAACGATCAGGAAACGCGGCGAAACAAGGAGATAGAGCGGCAGACCGATCGCATGTGATCGGGATCCGCTCTGGCGTCGGTTCGTTCAGGTGGAACGCAGTCTGAAGCGCTGGATCTTGCCGGTCTGGGTCTTGGGCAGGGCGTCGGTGAAGACGATCCGGCGGGGGTATTTGTAGGGTGCAATGGTGTCCTTGACATGCCGTTGCAACCGCTCGATGCAGGCCTGATCGCCCGAGCAGCCATCGGCCAGTACGACATGCGCCTCGACGATCTGTCCGCGTTCCTCGTCGGGCGTGCCGATGACGGCGCATTCGAGCACATCGTCATGCGCCAGCAGGGCCGCTTCCACCTCCGGCCCGGCGATGTTGTAGCCCGATGAGACGATCATGTCGTCGGAGCGGGCGGCGAAACGGAAGACGCCGTCCGCGTCCTGGATGAAGCTGTCGCCGGTCACGTTCCAGCCGTCGCGGACATAGGTCTTTTGTCTTTCATCCGCGAGATAACGGCAGCCGGTGGGCCCGCGCACGGCGAGCTTGCCGATCTCGCCGTGCGGGACTTCGCGCATGCCGTCATCGACCACCTTCGCTTCGTAGTGCATGACCGGACGGCCGGTGGTGCCGGGCCTTGCGTCGCCCTGACGATTGCTGATGAAGATATGCAGGAGTTCGGTGGCGCCGATACCGTCGAGAATGGGCTTGCCGGTCTTCCTCGTCCACTCCTCGAAGACCGGTGCGGGCAGGGTCTCGCCGGCGGAAACGGCGATGCGCAGCGAGGAAAGGTCGGCGCCCTCGTCCATCGCCCTGAGCATCACCCGATAGGCGGTGGGCGCGGTGAAGCTGATGGTCGCCCTGTAGGTCTCGATGATCTCGACCATGTTGGGCGGTGTCGCCGATTCGAGCAATGTCGCGGTGGCACCGAAGCGCAGCGGGAAGATGGCGAGGCCGCCGAGGCCGAAGGTGAAGGCGAGCGGCGGAGAGCCGACGAACACATCGTCGGGGGTCACGCCGAGCACCTCCCTGGCATAGCCGTCGGCGATGATGAGCAGGTCACGATGGAAGTGCATCGTCGCCTTCGGCTTGCCGGTCGTACCCGAGGTGAACCCCAGAAGGGCGACATCATCGCGTCCGGTGCGCACCGCCTCGAAGCGCACGGGCTTGCCGAGCGCGATCCGGTCGAGTTCGGCATCGTGGTTGGCGGTGCCGTCGAAGCCCACCACCTTGCCGAGAAACCGGCTGTCCTTCGCCACCTTGACGAGCTCGTCCATGATCCGCGTGTCGCACAGGGCAAGCTGGACCTCCGCCTTGTCGACGATCTGTGCGAGTTCGCCGGCGCGCAGCAGCGGCATGGTGTTGACGACCACGGCACCGGCCTTGGTCGCGGCAAGCCAGCAGGCGACGAGCGCCGGATTGTTCGGTGCGCGGATGAGCACGCGATTGCCCGGCCTGACGCCATAATCGTCGATGAGCGCATGGGCGAGGCGGTTGGTCCAGTCCGCCAGTTCCTTGTAGGTCCGCTGGCGGCCATTGCCGATGAGGGCGACATGATCGCCGAAACCGCGTTCGACCATGCGGTCGGTGAGTTCGACGGCGGCGTTGAGGTAGTCCGGATAGTTGAAACTGCCATAAAGCAGGTCCGGCCATTGATCCGCCGGCGGAAGATTGTCACGCGCGAAACTGTCGACATGTCCGGTTGGACCGAGCATTTTCGTTCTCCCGCATGTGCGATCCGGCATTGCGCCGGACCGATCGGCGATCGGGGCGGAATCCGTCAGGGATCGCCACCCGAGATCGTGATTGCCTGCCCTGTGACCGACCGCGCCTCGTGACCGCAGAGCCAGAGCGCGGCCGACGCGACTTCGCCGGGCTGGATGAAGTGGCCGGCGGGATTGGCCGCGGAGAGCGATTTCCGCGCATCCTCATCGTTCATGCCGGTCTTCGCCCGGATCGTGTCGACGCTGCGCTCGAGCATAGGCGTTTCGGCATAGCCCGGACAGATGCTGTTTGCGGTGATGCCCTTGCCGGCGGTTTCCCGGGCGAGTGCGCGGACGAGGCCGATCACACCGTGCTTGGAGGCGCAATAGGGGGCGACATAGCCGTAGCCGCGCACGCCGGCGATGGAGGAAATCGCGATCAGCCGGCCGTAATCGCGGCCCTTCATGCCGCGATAGCCCTCGCGCAGGGTGAGAAACACGCCGGTGAGATTGATGTCCATGATTCGCTGCCACTGGTCGAGCGGCGTGCGGTCGAAGGGATTGCTCTCGGCGATGCCGGCATTGGCGATGACGATATCGACCGGAGCCCGGCGGCCGGCCTGTTCGAACAGCGCCGTGACGGAGGCTTCGTCGGTGACATCGCAGGAGATGCCCTCGATTCGCGGATGCTCGCGGGCGATCTCCTGAAGCGGTGCAATCCGCCGTCCGGCAATGGTGACCATGGCTCCCGCACCGCCGAGCGCTGCCGCGATCGCGGCTCCGATACCCGATCCACCGCCGGTCACGACCGCATGTCTACCCTCGAGTTCGCTCATCGCCCCCTCCGGTCGATCCACCGGATGCACCGGCATGTCCTCCATCCTTGCCGCAGCGTGCGATGAATTCCGGCGCTTCACAATGTCAAAGTATCGTCAACAGCCGTCCCTCATCGTCGAATTCGAGCGGCTCGAGCGTGCCGTCCGCACCGAGTTCCTCCATGACCGGTCGGCTCACGAGAACCTCGTCGAGCGACAGGGTGTTGCGGATCTGGCAATAGCGCCAGCTGGCCGGGTCGGTGTTCCAGCAGGTGGCGAAGGCCGCCTGAAGCGTCTCGCGCTCGCTCGGCAGGACGATGGGGATCCGGCATTTCTCGCCGAGCGCGGATGTGATGGCGTTCTCGTACATGCTCTTGAGATCGAGACCATCGGTGAGCGTCTTCGGGACATAGTCGGCGACGCCGATGCCGATGCCGTTGCCGTGGGTCGCCTCCGTGAGCCGCAGCACGACGAGCTTCACCATCTCGATATGGTCGGGATTGGCGATGCCGCGAATGTCGGTGCGGCCGATCACGGCATAGTCCATCCCCGCACCGCTCACCTCCTTGCCCAGTTCCTGACAGGCGAGCACGTCGAGCTTGCGCACCGGCAGGCGGGCGAGCAGTGATTTCGCCTTCTTCAGGAGGCGGATATCGGTATCGGCGAAGGCGGCGGGTTCAGCACCCTCGATGGTCACGATCTCGTGCGCGGCATTCTCGACAATGGCAAGACCATAGGCCAGCGGGCTGTTGGCAATGGCGACCGATGCCATTTCCGGCAG
>JAGREZ010000233.1:0-746 GCA_020446285.1 Geminicoccaceae bacterium | reverse complement strand
CCGATGCCCACCATCTTGGTGAGGCCGCTTTCGATGGGACGATCGAAACTCGTGTGCGACTTGACCCGCCCGATGATCACGACCGCGTCGGCGGCATGGGCATTGGCATCGAAGAAGCAGGGAACGCCCTTCGCCGTCCGCCCGCATTCGACGACCTCCATGGTCGCGCGTACGGGCGCTCCGGTGCGCTGTTCATCGACGCCGAGCCGCGCCAGAACGGCGGCCTGGCCCTCGGCCGTACCGCCGCCATGGCTGCCCATCGCCGGGACGATGAAGGGCTCCAGCCGCTGTTCCCGGAGCCAGCCGACGACCGCGCGCGCGAGCCTGTCGATATGGGCGATGCCGCGACTGCCGACCGCGAGCGCGACACGGGAACCCGCAGCGAGCGCCTTGAGCCTGTCGGCTCCTTCGAGCGCCTGCCGCACGCCGGCCTCGATATCGGCGATGGCCGGGGCGCTCGGCTGCTTCAGCCGGATGCGGGCGACCGCAGGCAGGTCGACCTTCTGCAGCGAGGGAATGTTGACGGCCGGAAATTGCGGGGTGAGCATCATTTTTCCTTCTTGTCGGGCATGTCTGGCGTCGGGGGTCCGGTTCCCGGCGGATCTATTGCGGATTGCAGATATCCTTCACCGACTGCCTGACGGCGGCCGGATCGAATACCGCCTCCAGCCAGCCATCCCTGAAGATCTTCGGTCGCGCCTGGTCGATGGCGTGCAGGGCGCCGTCGGAGAACCGGCCCTCCTTGA
>JAGREZ010000232.1 GCA_020446285.1 Geminicoccaceae bacterium | reverse complement strand
GATGACCGCTCCGGCACCTCCTATCAGGAATACCGCTGCGTCTACGGCGAGGATGCCGAAAGCGGCCTGCGTTTTCTGTTCAACGCCATGGCCCCCAAGGATGGCGACGGCCCATCTCTGCAGGGCATTCCGGAAGCGATTTATCTAGACAACGGCCCGATCGCCAAAAGCGGTGTGTTCCATACCGTCATGGAGCGGCTTGGCGTGAGGGTCATGACCCATGATCCCGCCGGTTCCGATGGCCGCCGTCCGACCGCCCGGTCGAAGGGCAAGGTCGAACGCCCGTTCCGCACTATCAAGGAAGCGCACGAGACGCTGTATCATTTTCACAAACCGGAGACCGAGGCGGAGGCGAATGCCTGGCTGGCCCGGTTCATTGATCAATACAACGCCCAGCCGCACCGGCGCGAACCGCACAGCCGGATCGAGGATTGGGCGCGAAACCTGCCCGTGGCCGGGATCCGGCAGATGTGTTCCTGGGAGCGGTTCTGCGCTTTCGCCCGCGAGCCGGAGACCCGCAAGGTCGCCGGTGACGCCCGCATCCGCATTGATGGCGCATTCTACGAGGTCGATCCTGACCTGGCGGGCGAAAGCGTCACGCTCTGGTGGGGCCTGTTCGACCATGAACTGTTCGTCGAGTGGAATGACAAACGGTTCGGGCCGCAATCGCCCCTCCGGCGGGCCAATCCCGTTGCACCGCTACCGCAAGCCCCGGAAAACCCGGACCCAGGCACGCGCCGACCGGATTGGCGACCTGGCGCAGAAGATCTCGGTGCCCCGGGCAGCGCTCAGCGGCGCGGATGATGGCTTGGCCCATGCTGCTGATGTGCTGCCTTTCGCCAGCCAACCCTTCGTCGATCCCGATCCCTACGGCCAGTTCACCTATCGCAATCGTCTGGATGCGCTGCGCGGTATCGCCGACTTGCTCTGCAAGCCCCTGGCGCGGCTGGCCGAGGATGACCTGGCCTATGTCAACGCCCTCGTCGATCGCACGCTCGACAAGGACATCATCAAACAGGAAGTGACCGCCCGGCTCTCCCGGAGGCGACCGGCCATTGAAGAGGAGAGCGAGGAATGCTGAACGCCGAGATTATGGCGCGATACGAACTGGCAAAGGACTGGCGCGCCGCCGGGTTCTTCGAGACTGAAAACCACAGACAGATCAGCCACGCCGTTCGCGCCGGTCTGGGGACCGGTCGCTGATCGCCATCACCGGCCCCGTCGGCATCGGCAAGACCGTGTTCCTGCATCGGCTGCAGGATGAGATCGCCCGCGAAAAGAAGGTGACGGTCGCCGAGAGCTTGTCCGTCGACAAGACCCGCACCACAGTACCCACGCTGATCTCGGCCCTGTTCTACGATCTCTCCAGCGAGAAGGAGCCGAAAATCCCGACCCAGGGTGAAAAGCGGGAACGTGAGTTGCAGAAGCTTGTTGCCCGTTCCGGCAAACCGGTCGCGCTGTTCGTCGATGAGGCCCATGATCTGCACGGCAAAACCCTGATCGGCCTGAAACGCCTGATGGAGGTCATCGCGCGCGGTGGCGGCAACCTCTCGGTCGTCCTGGTCGGCCATCCCAAGCTGCGCAATGATCTGCGCCGCCCGACCATGGAGGAAATCGGCCATCGCACGGATATCCTGCCATTCGAGGGGTTGGGCGAAGACGCTCGCAAATATCTCGATTGGCTGTTGGAGCAATGTTCGGATGACGCGGCAATGGCGAGCGAGGCGATCGAGCCAGAGGCTCTCGATCTGATGGCCGAGCGGTTGAACACACCGCTGCAGTTCGCCGAATATTTGAACCGCGCCTTCGATGCCGGGTTCCGCACCGGCCAGAAACCCATCACACCGGACATCGTATCGGCGACCCTGGCCCCCGACTTCGACGATCTCGAACCCCGTCTCACGCGCCAGGGCTATTCAGTCAAGGTGCTGGCCGACCAGTTCCAGGCCAAGCCCGCCGAAATCCGCCGCTTCCTCAGCGGTCAACTCGATACCGTACGCACCCGTGAACTGGCTGACCGCATGCGCCTGGCCGGATTGGCGCTGTGATCTCACTCCATCGATCCCAGTCTCAATAATGCGATCTGGTCGCAACTAATCCGATCCCAGTCTCAGATATTGCGATCTCAAACCATTCTACAGTCTCAAATAATTCGATCCAAAAATGCGGATAATCTCAATCCCAAGCCCGGATAATCTCAAGCCAATACACATACCTCGTCCGTAACATTGCCGC
>JAGREZ010000231.1:3630-6267 GCA_020446285.1 Geminicoccaceae bacterium | reverse complement strand
CCGTGCGCGCCCTGCGCACCGGTATGCGGCCCCTGGGCGAGAATGCGGGCGTCGACGCCGGTGGCGGCACTCCTGACCTGGGCACAGATCTCGATTTCGGTGAGCCCGTTCAGGAAGGAGCCATCGGCGTGCGAGGCATGGGCCGCGGCGTCGAATGCCGCGCCGAACGGCAGGTCCATGCCGCCGGCAAGACCGGAGGGGACGAGATCGAGCGCCGGATTGCCGGCACGGTTGACGCCGTCGGTTCCGGCCCACGCCGCAAGAAAGCCGGACCATACACCGCTGTCGTCAGCCGGTGCCATGCCGCTGCCACCGGCGAGAAGGCGCATGCGCAGATCGCCTTCGGCCGGCAGGGTGCCGATCCGCACGGCGGCAACGGTCCGCCCCGTCTGCCCGTTGCGATACAGGATCTCGCGCGGCAGCCCGGCGGCCGTGGCCAGGGCCTCGAAGGCGATATCGCTGCCATCGGTCGAGGCGATCTCTCCGCCATGGGCAATGTCGCGCAGATCGGCATGGGTCTCGTCGACGAGAAGCACGAGATCGTCGAGCGTGATCCCGGTCGAGGGCACACCCATCCACATTGCGCGGGCAAAACCGTCCGGTTGCGCCGCTTCGACATCGACATGGACGACGGCTTCGTCTTCCAGACCGCCGGCATCGCGGATCGTGTAGCGGAACTGGTCGGAACCGGTGAAGCCTTCGGCCGGCGTATAGAGAAAGCGCCCGTCATCGGCGAGCGAGACACTGCCATGTGCCGGCAGCGAATAGCCGACGATCTCCAGCGCCGAGCCCTCGGGATCGTTGTCGTTGGCGACCGTGTCGATCAGCACCTGGCTTCCGGCCTGCACGCTGACCGTGTCGTCGAACGCCGCGGGTGCGAGATTGGCCGGCAGGACATGGACGAGGACGCTGCCCTGATCCTGACCGCCGGCGCCATCGCAGACGGTATAGGTGAAGGATTCATCGCCGGTGAAACCCGTATCGGGCGAATAGCGCAGGCTCTGGTCGGGCAGGATCTCGAGCGTGCCGTTGGCCGGCAGGGTGAGGGCGACGAGCATCATCGGGTCGCCATCGGGATCATTGTCGTTGGCGATGACCGGCATCGTCACCTCGCCACCGGCCTGGACGCTGAATTCGTCGTCGGCGGCGAGCGGTGCCGCATTCGGCTCGCGCACGTCGATGCTAACCGTCGCCGAGGCGGTGGCACCCGCATTGTCGCGGATGGTGTAGGTAAAACCGTCCGTTCCGATGAAACCGGCATACGGGCTGTAGGTGACCGAAATACCGGGGTCGACACTCATGCTTCCGTTCGCCGGCAGGGTCATGCCGATGATCGAAAGCCCGTTGCCGACATCGTTCGCGAGCACGGGAATGACGATCGGGGTGCCCGGTGTCGTCAGGACGAGATCGGGCGTTGCGATAGCCAAGATCATTCTCCTTGAAGAGGAAGGGGGAGCTTGTTGTAACGGATTATTTTCCTATTTTCAACAAGGATTCATCTCCTCTCCGCTTTCCTCCGCGAGTTGTCCCCGCCGGCACGGATACACACGCCGCCCGTAGCCGTGTGCAGCCTGCCCGCCCGCTGTCTTGAGAGGGGTCCGGCGGGGTGATATAGCCCGGTACCGAACCCTCATTCCGGACCCCCGCCGCATGTATCTCTACATCATGAGCCGGCCGCACAGCGGCAGCACCATTCTCGACATCCTGCTCGGCAGCAGCGACAGCGTCGCCAGCTGCGGCGAGATCATCATGGGGATGGAGCGCGGCATGGAGACCTGGACCTGTTCCTGCGGCGAGATCCTCGCCGATTGCCCGGTCTGGAAGACCGTGCGCCAGCGGATCGTCGAGGATCCCGGAACCGACTGGGACGAACTCGTCGAGGCAAGCGTGCGTCAGGGACACAAGACCCACCTGCCCTCGACCTTTCTCGCCTCGCCCTCGGGCACGGGCGAGCGCGACCGCTTCCACCAGCGGCTGCGCGACGGCACGATGAAGCTCGCCGACGCCATCCGTTCGGTCACCGGCCGCAAGGTGGTCCTGGATTCGTCCAAGCTGCCGAGTCGCGGGCTGTTCGCGCTCAAATTCCTGCCCGATGCCCGCCTCATCCACATCGTCCGCGATCCGCGCAACGTGCTCGCGAGCCATTACTGGCGCTTCCATATCGGCGACACCTATCTCGCCCAGCGGCGCCCCTGGCGCGGCCCGCTCGCCCCGCTGGCCTTCGTCGAGGCGGCGCTGATGTGGTTTTTCGGCAACCTTCTCTTCGAGATCATCGGCCGCATCGACCCGAAACGGGTCGTGCATATCCGCTACGAGGACCTGCGCGACGATCCGGCCTCGGTGATCCGCCGGCTTTCACGCGAACTCGGTCTCGATTTCGAGGATGTGATCGAACGCATCGACCGGGGCGAGACGTTCGACACGGGGCACATGATGGGCGGCAATCCGGTGCGCACCGAGGGCAAGGTCGCCTTCGATCCCGGCAAGGAGAAGGCCCGCGAGCGCCCGGCCTTCCTCTCCTGGATCGCGATCGGCGTCTGCTGGCCCCTGATGCTCAGATATGGCTACTCGCTGCGCAGTGACAGAAGAGCCGGGAACGGCGCCAAAAAGACAGCCTGATTCCCGTTCCGACCTGAT
>JAGREZ010000231.1:2913-3557 GCA_020446285.1 Geminicoccaceae bacterium | reverse complement strand
CAAGGACGTCATGCACAGGGCTTGCCGACGTCTTTTCCTCTTCCCCGAGGATCTTGCGCATGACCGCGACAGAGACGCGAAGCCACCATCGCTGGCCGGTCCTGCAGGGCGTGCTGCCGGTCCGTGCCTCGCAGATTCCGGGCGAAATCGCCGCCGGCATCACGCTTGCAGCGCTGGCGATCCCCGAGGTGATGGGTTACACCGCGATTTCCGGAACACCCGTGGTCACGGGTCTCTATACCCTTCTCGTCCCGACGATCCTTTTCGCCCTCTTCGGCTCGTCACGGCATCTTGTGGTCGGCGCCGATTCGGCGACGGCGGCCATCCTCGCCGCCGGCCTCGCGGGAATGGCCGCCGCCGGTTCCGACCAGTATCTGGCGCTGGCCTGTGTCCTGGCGCTGATGGCGGCCGGTTTTCTCTTCATCGCCCGTATCGCCGATCTGGGCTTCATGGCGGATTTTCTCTCGCATACGGTGCTCACGGGATTTCTCACAGGTGTCGGAATCCAGGTCTCCCTGAACGGATTTTCCGGCATGCTCGGTCTCGAGGACGGCGGACACGGTTCCACCGGAACCGTCCGTCATGCCATCGACCGGATCGCCCATGCCGATCCCGCGACCCTGGTCATGGCCCTTGCGACCATT
>JAGREZ010000231.1:0-2849 GCA_020446285.1 Geminicoccaceae bacterium | reverse complement strand
CCATCGCACTCAGCCGGATGCTGGATCTCGACCGCTATCTCGAGGTGCTCGGCCCCGTTCCGGGCGGCCTGCCCGGATTCGCCCTGCCGGAGATCGACTGGAGCCTGGCGCTCGTGAGCCGGCTCGTCCCCGTCGCCTTTGCCATGTCCGTGGTCATTCTCGCCCAGAGTGCCGCCACCTCGCGCGCCTATGCCAACCGCTACAACGAGCCGTTCAGCGCGAATACCGATCTCCTCGCCCTGGGGCTCGCCAATATCGGCGCCGGCCTCTCCGGCACCTTCGTCGTCAATGGCAGCCCGACCAAAACCCAGATGGTCGACAGCGCCGGCGGGCGCACCCAGCTCTCGCTGCTCGTGACTGCCTGCATCACTCTCCTGGTACTGCTCTTCTTCACCGACCTTCTGGCATCCATGCCGAAGGCGGTGCTCTCGGCGGTGGTCTTCCTGATCGGCATCGAGCTGATCGACATCAAGGGCATGACGAAGATCTTCCGGGAGCGGCGGGCGGAATTCCGGGTGGCGTCGATGACCGTCCTCATGGTGGTGTTCATCGGCGTCGAACAGGGCATCATCCTTGCCGTCCTCATGTCGCTGGTCAGCCATACCCGGCACGGATACCGGCCGGGAAACGTCCTGCTCCGGCCCGGCGCCGGCGGCATCTGGCAGGCCCGGCCGGTGGCATCCGCTGCCCAGGCCGTGCCCGGCCTCGTCATCTACCGTTTCACCCACAGCATGTATTACGCCAATACCGGCACCCTGTCGCAGGAAGTGACGGCACTTGCCGGCAGCGCCGATCCGCCACTCCGCTGGCTGTGCATCGAGGCATCCGCCGTCGATGACGTGGATTTCTCGGCGGCCGAAACCCTGCGCTCGCTCCGCGACATGCTGCGGGAAAAGGGCATCCGTCTCGTCGTCACCCAATCCGTGCAGGATATCAGCGCCGGCAGCCGTTCGCAGTTCATCGCCATCGTGGGCAGGGACCATTTCTTCGATACGCTCGCGGATGTCATGGAGGCCTTTCGCCGGGACCGGGAGCCCGCGCAACCGGGCGGGGAGGCAGCAGGTGCCTGAGAGCGTGTCGCTGACAGGGCGGTCTCTTCCTTGAACCTGCGCGCACTCCAAAGCCTCGTCGCGATCGCCGAGGGCGGCTCCTTCCAGCAGGCGGCGCAACGGCTGGGACTGAGCCAGTCGGCCGTCAGCATGCAGATCAAGGCGCTCGAGGAACGGCTCGGGCGCATCCTCGTCGACCGGGCGTCACGGCCGCTGCGGCTGAGCGAATGTGGCGAGGCGGTCCTGCGCGAGGCGCGCGCCATGCTCGAGGCACTTGCCCGCATCGAGGCGCTTGCCGAAGGTACCGGCGATCTCGCCGGCACGCTTTTTCTGGGTGTCATCCCGACCGCCAGCACCACTCTCCTGCCCCAGGCGCTCAAGGCCCTCAAGACGGCCCATCCCCGGCTCGGCATCCGGGTGGAAAGCGGTCTCAGCGGCGAGCTCACGCAGAAACTCGCCCAGGGAACGCTCGATGCGGCGATCGTCACCGCCCCGCAGACCCCCGATCCGGCGTTCGCGCGGCATCTTCTGGTCGACGAACCGCTGGTGCTGATCGACCTTCCCGGGGAAGGCGACCCGGTCGATCTCGACACGGCCCGAGGCCGGCCGTTCATCCGCTTCAACCGGCGGGCCGGTGTCGGCGAGGTGATCGACCGGCTGCTGGGTCAGCTCGGAACCGACGTGGAAACGGCGATGGAACTCGATTCCATCGACGCCATCACCCGCATGGTCGCGGAGGGGCTGGGCATCGCCATTGTCCCACGCTCGACCCTGTCGCCGGCGATGGCCAGAAGACTGCGCATCCTGCCCATCGATCATCCCGCCGCAAGGCGACGGGTGGTGCTCCTGCACGAACCCGGCAGCCGCAAGGCACGGCTGATCGCACCGCTGGTCACCGCACTTCAGAATTTCTGAAATTCTTCATCAACATTATGAACTTGTATCATACATCCGCGGGTTGATAACGTTCGCGTGATCTTGTGAAGCTTGCGGGAGAGGGATGTTGGTCTGGCTGGATGCGGAAAAGGAAGCGCTTCGGGCACGCGCACGGGAACTCGCCGAAACGAGGGTCGCACCGCGCGCCGCCGAGATCGACCGCAGCGAACGCTATCCCTTCGACCATCTCGGCCATCTGCGCGAGGCCGGCTTTCTCGGCATCGCCCTTCCCCGTTCGCTCGGCGGCCAGGGCGGCGACTTTCTCGACTGCGTGCTGGTGATCGAGGAGATGGCCCGGGCCTGCGGCGTCACCGGACGGATCGCGGTGGAGACCAACATGGGTGCGATCTCGGCGATCATGGCCTATGGCGACGAGGCACAAAAGCGCATGGCCGCCAACCTCCTTCTGGCCGGCGACAAGCCGGCGATCTGCATCACCGAACCCGAGGCCGGCAGTGCGGCGAGCTGGATGACGACCCGCGCCGACAGGAAGGACGGACGCTTCGTCCTCAATGGCAGGAAACACTGGATCACCGGCGGCGGCGTCTCGAAACTGCATCTGATCTTCGCGCGTGCCTTCGACGAGGAGGGAAGCGAACTCGGCATTGCCGGCTTCATCGCCGTTCGCGGCGAGGACAGGGGCCTCACTGTCGGCCGGCGCGAGCCGACCATGGGCCTGCGCGGGATCCCGGAGACCGAGATCATCTTCGAAAACCTCGAACTCGACGCAAGCCGGCTGCTCCTTCCCGAAGGCGATTACAGCGCCGGTTTCCGGCGGTTGATGGAAGCCTATAACAGCCAGCGCACGGGTGCCGCGGCGGTGGCGCTCGGCATTGCCCAGGGGGCCCTCGACCATGCGGTGGC
>JAGREZ010000230.1 GCA_020446285.1 Geminicoccaceae bacterium | reverse complement strand
GGCTGCATCAATGCCTGCGGTCATCACCATGTGGCACATATCGGCATTCTCGGCCTCGAGAAGGCCGGCCGCGAGAACTACCAGATCACACTGGGCGGCGATCATACCGAGACCCTCGCCATTGGCGAGCGCGCCGGCCCCGGTTTCGATGCCGACGAGGTTGTGCCCGCCATCGAGCGGCTGATCGAAGCCTATCTCGAACTCCGCGCCGGCCCCGGTGAAACCTTCCTCGCCGCCTACAGGCGCCTTGGCCGGGACGTGTTCAGGGCGGCGCTCTATCCATCGAAGGAGCGGGCGCATGCTGCATGAGCATACGGACGGGCGGAACGATGTGTCACCCGTCGAGCGCTTCGATACGCTCGATCTCCTGCGCCGGGCGATCCTGACCGACCATGCCGGGCGGATCGCGCTCGTCTCGTCCTTCGGCGCGGAATCGGTCGTGCTGCTCGACCTGGTGGCGCGGATCAATCCGGCAACGCCGGTCCTCTTCAACCAGACCGGAATGCTGTTCGCCGAAACGCTGGCCTATCAGCGCGAGGTGGCGGATCGTCTCGGCCTGAGCAATGTCCGCATCGTCCGGCCGACGCTCGCCGAAACCGGGCGGATCGATCCGGACGGCCGTCTGCACGAGCATGACCCGGACCGATGCTGCAACCTGCGCAAGGTCGCACCGCTGAATAGGGCATTGCAGCCCTTTGCTGCCTGGATCACCGGCCGCAAGCGGCACCAGTCGCAGACCCGCGCCGAACTGCCGCTGTTCGAGAAGGACGATGAGCACCGCGTCAAGATCAACCCGCTTGCAGACTGGACCGCCGGGGAAATCCGCGACTATGCCGAACGCCGGGGCCTGCCGCGGCATCCACTCATCGACAAAGGCTATCCCTCCATCGGCTGCGCCCCCTGCACCACGCCGGTGCGTGCCGGGGAATCCCCGCGTGCTGGGCGCTGGCGGGGCCACGCCAAGCAGGAATGCGGCATTCATCTCGTGAACGGCCGCCTCGTCCGCATATCCACAGGAGTTGCCTGACCCATGCCGATCGTCACCGAGAACGGATTCTCCAGCGAGACCGAAACCGATTACGCACCGTTCGACGCGCCCGGCGCCGAGCATGCACCGCGCGTAGAGCTACCCAACGATGCCGACGCCACCATGCTCGTGGACCGGCTGCACCGGCTCGAGAAGATCCGCATCCCCTTCCCCAGCTCGCATGACGGCCGCGGCTTCAGCCTCGCCAGACGCCTGCGCAATCTCGGCTATCGCGGTCGCCTGCAGGCCGCGGGACATGTCATCAGCGACCAGTTTCATCACGCGCTCGCCTGCGGCTTCGACGAGGTGGCGATCAGTGACGAACTGGCGGCACGCCAGCCCGAATCACACTGGCGCATGGATGAACGCCGTCAGCGGACCTACCGCGACAAGCTCCTCGGTTCGTCGGCGAGATCCTCGGCGAAGTGACAGGCGACGAGATGACCCGGCTGGACCTCGCGCCATGCGGGCTGCTCGCTGCGGCAGCGGTCCCGGGCAAAGGGACAGCGGGTCGAGAAGCGGCAGCCCGGTGGCGGATCGGACGGATTGGGAATATCGCCGGCAAGCCTGACGGGCTCGAAGGTGCTTTGCGGATCGAGACGCGGAATGGCCGAGAACAGCGCCTTGGTATAGGGATGCAGCGGCCGTTCGAACAGTGTGACGGTATCCGTCAGCTCCATGAGCTGACCCACATACATCACCGCCACCCGGTCGGAAATCTGGGCGACGACCGAAAGATCGTGGGCGATGAAGAGATAGGTCGTGTTCAGCTCGTCCTGCAGATCCATCAAAAGATTGAGGATGTCGGCCTGGATCGACACATCCAGTGCCGAAACGCTCTCGTCACAGACCACGAATTCCGGATTGGAGACCAGCGCCCGGGCGATGCAGATGCGCTGCCGCTGACCGCCGGAGAAGGCATGCGGGAAGCGCCGGAGATGTTCGAGGTTGAGCCGGCATTTCTGCGCGATCTCGCGCACGCGGGTGTCGATCTCGCTCTTGGAGAGCCTTTCGGCACCGGCTTCGAGCGGTTCGGCGATGATGTCACGCACGGTCATGCGCGGATTGAGCGATGAATAGGGATCCTGGAAGATCAGCTGCATGTGCTTGCGGAAGGCACGCAGCTTCTCGCCCCTGAGCGCGCGCAGATCGGTGGATGTGTCATCGAGGGTGAACCGGAGCTTTCCGTCGATATCGTCGAGTGCACGCAGGATCGCCCGGCCGACCGTGGTCTTGCCGGAGCCGGATTCGCCGACGAGCCCGAGCGTCTCGCCCCGACGGATATCGAAGCTGATGCCATCGACCGCCTTCACCGGTCCGAAATGGACACGCATGTCCTCGATGCGGATGAGCGGGGCGTCCTGCGCGCGGGGGGATTGATTGTTGTCAGCCATGGAGATAGCAGCTCACGCAGTGGTCATCGGAGATCGGGGTGACGGGCGGAACGGCGGCCTCGCAGGTTCCCTCGATGATCTGTGGACAACGGGTGTGGAACGGACAGCCCGACGGTCGGGCGAGCGGGCTCGGGATGTCGCCGCCCACCGGAACGAGGCGACGCGCACCGGCATCCAGTCTCGGCAGTGCGTCGAGCAGACCGCGCGTGTAGGGATGCGCCGGTTGATAGATGACATTGGCCGTCGTTCCCTCCTCGATCACCCGGCCGAGATACATGACGGCCACCTTGCGGGCGATCTGCGCGATCACGCCGAGATCGTGGGTGATGAAGACCATGGCCATGCCGAGATCGCGCTGCAGGTCGCGCAGCAGTTCGAGGATCTGCGCCTGAATGGTGACATCGAGTGCCGTCGTCGGTTCGTCGGCGATGAGGATGCGCGGCCGGGTGACGAGCGCCATGGCGATCATCGCCCGCTGGCGCATGCCGCCGGACAGCTGGAAGGAATATTGCCTGAACCGTTCGGGGGCATTGGCAATGCCGACCCGTTCGAGAAGGTCGATGGAGCGCTTCTTCGCCTCGGCACCGCTCACATTCTCATGCAGCTGCAGGGCTTCGACCATGTGCGTGCCGATGGTGCGAAGTGGCGAGAAGGAGGCCATCGGCTCCTGGAAGATCATCGAGATCTCGCCGCCGCGGATCTGGTTGAGGGTACGGTCGCCCGGCGTGAGGCCGCAGATATCGACCCGGCTTCCGTCACGTCTCGTCAGTTCGATACGGCTTCTGTCGTCGACGATGGCATTGCTGGCGAGAAGGCGGATCAGGGCACGGGTCGTGACCGACTTGCCCGAACCGCTTTCGCCGACGATGCCGAGCGTTTCGCCCTCCTTCAGCGAGAAGGAGATGTCCTGCACGGCAGTGATCCGTCCCTCGTCGGTCATGAAGTCGATGGACAGGTTCTCGACATCGAGGATGGTTTTTCCGTCCATCCCGGTGTCGGCTTGCTCAACGGTTGCGGCGGTGCTGTTCATTTGTCGCGTCTCTCGGAATAGGGATCGGCGGCATCGCGCAATCCGTCGCCGAGCAGCACGAAGGCCAGCACCGCGACGATGAAGAAGCCGAGCGGAATGAAATACCAGGGGGTGAGCTGGATCGCCTGCACCGTCTTCATTTCCTGAAGCAGGACACCCCAGCTCATGGTCGGCCGCCTGAGACCGAGGCCGACGATGGAGAGCGCCGTTTCGGCGAGGATGATGTAGGGAAAGGAGATGATGAGATCGACGATGATATAGCCGGTGAAGCTCGGCAAGAGGTGCCGGCCGATGATCCGCGCCGGTTTCGCCCCGGAGAGTTTCGCCGCCAGCACATAATCCTCGTTGCGCGCGGAGAGCAGATGCGTGCGGATGCGTCTTGCCAGCGTCGGCCAGCCGAAGAGACCCAG
>JAGREZ010000229.1:3399-8901 GCA_020446285.1 Geminicoccaceae bacterium | reverse complement strand
GTCTCGCTGCCGAGCCCGTTGAGGATGCTGGCGATCTCGAGACCGATATAGCCGGCGCCGACCACCGCGAAGCGGCGTGGAAGCGGATAGATCTCCTCGAGCATGAAATCCGAGGTGACACAATGCTCGATACCCTCCACCTCCGGCAGCGAGGCATGGGCGCCGGTGGCGATGACGAGATTGGTCGCGGTATGCCGCTCGCCACCGATCTCCACCGCGTGCCCGCCCCCTTCCCGCACGGCGCCGACCGTCGCCCGTCCGGCCATGACCGTCACGCCCGCCTCGTCGAGCATTCGCTGATAGATGCCGTTGAGGCGGGCGATCTCGGCATTGCGCGCGGCAAGAAGACGCTCGAAATCGAGCGCCACCTCGCCGAAGCTCCAGCCATAGTCACGGGCGATGTTCAGGAGCTCGCCGAAATGCGAGCCGTAATGCATGAGCTTCTTGGGCACGCAGCCGCGAATGACACAGGTGCCGCCCAGCCGGCTGGCCTCGGCCAGCCCGACCCTGGCACCGTAACTCGCCGCCCGGCGGGCGCAAGCCACGCCCCCCGAACCGCCGCCTATGACAAAGAGATCGAAATGAGCCATGGTTCAGCTAATACCACCAAGACTCACATATTTCACCTCCAGATAGTCATCGATTCCGTATTTGCTGCCTTCACGGCCAAGACCGCTTTCCTTGACCCCGCCGAAGGGAGCGACCTCGGTGGCGATGACACCGTCATTGACACCGACCAGGCCGACCTCGAGCGCCTCGGCGACACGGAACACGCGGCCGATGTCGCGGGCGTAGAAATAGCCGGCGAGGCCGACATCGCTGTCATTGGCGAGCTTGATCACCTCGTCCTCGGTCTCGAATTTGAAGAGCGGTGCCACCGGGCCGAAGGTCTCCTCATGGGCGATCTTCATTCCGGGATTGCAATCGCCGATCACGGTCGGCTGGAAGAAGAGACCGCCCAGTTCATGCTTGTGGCCACCGACGATCACCGAACCGCCCTTGCTCACCGCGTCCTCGACATGCTCGCTCGCCTTCTCGATCGCCGAGGCCTCGATCAGCGGGCCGACGACCACACCGCTCTCGGTGCCGTTCCCGACCTTGAGGGCGCCCGTCGCCTCTGCGAACTTGCGCGCGAATTCGTCATAGACGCCCGCCTGGACATAGATGCGGTTGGTACAGACGCAGGTCTGGCCGGCATTGCGGAACTTGCAGAGGATCGCACCCTGTACGGCGGAATCGATATCGGCATCGTCGAAGACGATGAACGGTGCATGGCCGCCCAGCTCCATCGACACTTTCTTGACCGTGTCGGCACACTGGCGGAGCAGCACCTTGCCGACCTCGGTGGAACCCGTGAAGGTGACCTTGCGCACGAGCTTGTTGGAGGTGATTTCCTCACCGATCACCCGGGCGCTGCCGGTGACGACATTGACCACGCCGGCGGGAATTCCCGCACGCTCGCCGAGCACGGCCATGGCCAGCGCGGAATAGGGCGTGTAGCTCGCGGGCTTGATGACGAAGGTGCAGCCGACCGCGAGGCCCGGACCGGTCTTGCGGGTGATCATCGCCGAGGGGAAATTCCATGGCGTGATGGCTCCGCAGACACCGACCGGCTGCTTGATGGCAAGAATGCGCCTTGAGCCCACGGTCTGCGGAATGACATCGCCATAGGCGCGCTTGCCCTCTTCGGCGAACCATTCGAGGAAGGAATTGGCATAGGCCACCTCGCCCTTCGCCTCGGGCAGCGGCTTGCCCTGCTCGCGGGTCATGATGTAGGCGAGATCGTCGGCATTCTCGTTGACGAGCTGGACCCAGCGCTCGAGGATCTGCGAGCGTTCCTTGGCCGTCTTCGCCCGCCAGGCCGGCCATGCCGCATTCGCCGCCTCGATCGCCCGCCGGGTCTCGGCTGTACCGAGCTTCGGGGCGGTACCGATCACCTCACCCGTAGCCGGATCGGTGACCTCGAAGGTCTCGCCATTGTCGGCGTCGATCCATTCCCCGCCGACGAGACACTTCTCGCGGAACAGATCGGGATCCTTGAGATGATTGCGAATGTCCTTGATGGCGGTGGCCATGTTCTCGTTCCCCTCTCGGTATCTCGTTGCAGGCAACCGGAGGCCCGGCGCCGGGACGGATTTTTTTTCAAGGCTGCAGTCGTATCACGCTGCCCGGTCTCACTCCACCATTGCGGAACCGATCCGGGCCGGAAACCGCGACAACCCGATTTCAGGCAGCAACGGCCTGGGCCAGATAGCGGCTCATGCGTCGGGAGAAAGCGCCGGGATCGGGAATCGGTTCGCCCTCGATGATTCGCGCCTGATCGAGCAGCAGATGCGAGAGTTCGTCGAGCTCCATACCCTTGCTCTCGTCATCTGCGAGTACGGCCATGCGCTTGAGCAGGTCATGGCCAGCATTGATCTCGAGCACCCGGCCGCCCAGGCTGTCGAGCTGGTTGTGCTGCTTGAGGAAGCGTTCGAGGCGCATGTCCATGCCGGCACTGTCGGCAACGAGGCAGACGGCGCTGTCGGTGAGCCGCCTGGAGACGCGCACGTCCTTGACGGCGTCGCCGAGTGCGAGCTTGATGCGGGCAACGAGCTTGCCCGTATCGTCAATCCCCGACTCGCTCTTGTCGCCATCGTCCTCGTCCGATCCGTCGATCCCTGAGAGATCGACATCGCCGCGCGTGAGCGAAACGAACGCCTTGCCGTCATGCTCGCCCACTTCCGGCAGCCAGAATTCGTCGACCGGATCGTCGAACAGCAGCACCTCGACACCGCGCGCCCTGGCCTGTTCGAGCTGCGGGCTGTTGCGCAGGCTCGCGACGGTCTCGCCGCTGATATAGTAGATCCGGTCCTGACCCGGCTTCATCCGTTCGATGTAACCGGCAAGATCCGTCCAGTCCTGATCGCGGGTGCTGCGGAAGAGAGCAAATCCGAGGATGCGCTCGCGGTTCTCGCGATCCTCGTAGAGGCCTTCCTTGAGGACTGCGCCGAAGTCGGCCCAGAAGTTCTCGAAACTCACAGTCTCGCCGGCATCGTCCGCCTTGTCTTCGGCGACGGCAGCGTCACCCTCGATCGCTTCGTCGCTGCGCGCCTTCTTCGCCAGCTCGTCGAGGAGACGCTTGACCAGAACCTTGCGGATTCGCGCGACCACACTGCCATGCTGAAGCGTCTCGCGACTGACATTGAGCTGCAGGTCCTCACTGTCGACCACGCCCGAGACGAAGCGCAGATAGCGCGGCAGCAGCGTTTCCACATCGTCGCTGATGAAGACGCGACGGACATAGAGCTTCACGCCATGATGGCGCTTGGGATCGTAGAGATCGAACGGTTTCTGCGAGGGAACGAACAGCAGGCCGGTATAGGACAGCGTACCCTCGGCGGTGAAATGCAGGCGCGCGAAGGGCTCGTCGAAGGCGTGCGCGGTGTGATGATAGAATTCGCGATACTGCTCTTCGGTGATTTCCGAACGGTTGCGCGCCCAGAGTGCCGAGCCGTCATTGATCTGTTCGGGTGCTTTCTGATCGGTCCTGCTCTCTTCGTCGCCCGCCTTTTCCTCGCCTTTCACTTCCAGCATGATCGGAAAGGCGATGTGGTCCGAATAATGGCGGACGATGCTGCGGATGCGATGTTCCTCGAGGAACTCCTTCGCATCCTCCTTGAGATGCAGGCGAATCGAGGTGCCGCGCGGCGCGCCGGTCTCGCCCTCGCTCACGGAAAAGCCCGACTTGCCATCGGACGCCCACAACCAGACATTTTCGTCGCCTGCCTTGCGCGAGCGGACGATCACCTTGTCGGCGACCATGAACACGGAATAAAAGCCGACGCCGAACTGGCCGATCAGCTTCATGTCCTGCCCGTTGTCGCCGGTGATCGCGTCCAGAAAGCGGGCGGTGCCGGAACGGGCGATGGTACCGAGATTCTCGACGAGATCCCCGCGATCCATGCCGATGCCATTATCGGCGATCTCGAGAACGCCCTGGGCCTCGTCCAGACGGATGGTGATGGCGAAACCGCTTTCGCCCTCGAGCAGTTCAGGTTGCGACAGGCTCTGGTAACGCAGCTTGTCACACGCATCGGAAGCGTTGGAGACAAGCTCGCGAAGAAAGATATCCCGATCCTTGTAGAGTGAGTGAATCACCAGATCGAGAATACGGCCGACTTCGGCCTCGAATGGTTGCACGGTCTCGGACATCGCCCCTGATTACCCTGAGGTTGCTCGACGTCCAGCATGTGGTCCATCCGCCAGCCCGTTCAAGGTCGCCGGCAAAGATGAGAGACGAAGCATGCGAACGGATTGTGTGCATATCCGGATCGACGAACAGGACCACCTGCAGCAATCCCCGAATCAGGCCGGAGGTCTCGCGAAAGCGCGGAATCAAGGAAAAACTTTTAAACCTTGCGTTGATATTCTATAGACAACTAAATCATCGATTTAGCACGGCGAGTCCTGCAAGGCCGGACTTCAGCCAGGTTATGCAATCGGGAGTATCATGGCCAAGCTCAAGGTACATTACGACGGATGGATCTGCTTGCCGGCAACCATCCGCAGGCGTCTCGGCATTTCCAGCGGAGACGAGCTCGATATCGATTATGCTGAGGGTGGCCTGGTCATCCGTTCGGAAATCTCCATGTCGATTGCCTCACCGGCGCCGGTGAAGGGAAAAAAGCGTGCTCCGGTGAAAAAAACTGCAGCCGCCATGGCCGACGAGCCTGCCGCAAGGACCAGTCCCGCCGCCAGCAAACCCGCCACGAAGAAGCGTTCGAACCAATCATCCTCTTCCGCCATGAAACCCGCGCGTGCGCGGAAGTCTGTGCGCGCCGTCCCGTCTTCAGGTGCGGGCGGAGCATGAGACGAGACGGTGGCGAATTCGCCCTGCGTGATTTCGTCGCTGCCCATGCAGGAGCACGCCTTGCCTGCTTCTGCATGCCAAGGAATCCATTGACAGATCGGGCGAAAAAAGTGCATACACAACCCTGTGTACTTTTATTCCGAATGAAGGTTTTCATTGACCACTGAACAAGTCGAAAGCTTCGCGGGCCTTGGTCTTCGCGAAGAGATTCTGCGCGCAATCACTGCCGCAGGTTACGAAAAGCCCACCGAAATCCAGGCGCGCGCGATCCCCGAGGTCCTCAAGAAACGCGACATCGTGGGCATCGCCCAGACGGGCACGGGCAAGACGGCCTCCTTTACCCTGCCGATGCTCGATCTCCTGGCTTCCGGGCGCGCAAGGGCGCGCATGCCGCGTTCCCTCATCCTGAGCCCGACCCGCGAACTCGCATCGCAGACCGCAGCGAATTTCGAGATCTACGGCAAGCATCTGAACCTGTCCATGGCACTGCTGATCGGCGGTGTCGGCATGGGCGAACAGGAAAAGGTTCTGGAAAAGGGCGTCGATGTGCTCATCGCCACGCCCGGCCGCCTGCTCGACTGGTTCGATCGCGGCAAGATCCTGCTCGGCGGCGTCAACATCGTCGTCATCGACGAGGCCGACCGCATGCT
>JAGREZ010000229.1:0-3387 GCA_020446285.1 Geminicoccaceae bacterium | reverse complement strand
GCTCGACATGGGCTTCATCCCCGATGTCGAACGGATCATGCAGCTCATGGCCCTGCGCAAGCAGACCCTGCTCTTCTCGGCGACCATGCCGAAGGAGATCCGCCGGCTTGCCGAGAGGTTTCTCACCGACCCGCTCGAGGTCGAGGTCGCCCGTCCGGCGCAGACCAAGAGCCTGATCGAGGACAAGCTCGTGCCGCTTGCCAGCGGTCGCGACAAGCGCAAGGCGCTCGATAACCTCCTGCGCGCCGAATCGGTCGACAAGGCGATCATCTTCTGCAACCGCAAGCGCGATGTCAGCACGCTCACCCGTTTTCTCAAACGCGCCGACTACAATGCGAGCGACATTCACGGCGATCTCGATCAGAGCCAGCGTGATGCGACACTTTCGGCATTCAAACGTGGCGAAGTGGATCTGCTCGTGGCGACCGACGTCGCCGCGCGCGGGCTCGACATCACCGACATGCCGATGGTCGTCAATTATGATGTGCCCACGCATGCCGACGACTATATCCACCGCATCGGCCGCACCGGCCGCGCCGGTCGCGAAGGCAGGGCCTTCACCTTCTCGACGCCCGAGGACGGCAAGCTCGTCTCGGCGATCGAGCGGCTGACCGGCCGCAGGATCGAGCGTCACGTCGTCGCCCGCGAGGATGTGCCTCCTCCGAATAGGGAAAAAGAGACCGCGCGGTCCGCCGAAGGCGAAACCGGGCGCGGGCGGCGGAATACATCGCCCCGCTCCCCCACGGTTCGAAAGCCTGCAACGGTGAAATCGGCCGGCCCCGCGTCCCGCCATGGTGAGAACCAGCCTTCTCCCCGCCGCAGGGAACCGCGCGACGAGAAGCCCGTTCTCGGGCTCGGCGATCACGTTCCGGCCTTCCTCCTCAAGCCCGTTCCAGCCAAGGCGCTGGCCGGCTGAGGCTGTACCGTACGGTCCCTGCGGGCGGGCCGTTTCGGGCTTGCATTCTGCGGTGCCCGCAAGGCATGTGATGCAGAACAACGGGCCCGGTCAGTTGCGGAGCGGATGGGATGCAGACGATCTTCGTCATGGTGAAATGCGAACTCGGTCAATCCTATGAGGTTGCCGAGGCGGCGCGCGAGGGGATCGAGGAAGCCTCGGAGGTCTATTCCACCTCCGGCCAGTACGATCTCATCATGAAGTTCCACCTCGATCAGGGCATCGATATCGGCCGCTTCGTCAACAGCCGCGTCCAGACACTCGCCGGCGTCAAGGACACGTTCACGCTCATCACCTTCAAGGCCTTTGCGTGACGAAGCGTGGCACACCAAAGGTTCCGGGTTTCGACCGCGAGCACGACGTGCGTATCCTCGAACGTCGCGAGGCGCATCGCGGGTTCTTCCTGTTCGAGGAGTTGACACTCGAGCATCGTCGCTTCGATGGAAGCTGGAGCGGGCCGCTCAGTCGGGAGGTGCTGCATATTCCCCGCGCCGTTTGCGTGCTTCCCTACGATCCGCTCGACAATCGTGTCGTGCTCATCGAGCAGTTCCGCGCCGGCGCGATCGACCACGAGAACGGGCCGTGGCTGCTCGAATGCGTGGCCGGACTCATGGAAGCCGGCGAGGAAGCGCAGGAAACAGCCCGTCGCGAGGTACGCGAGGAGGCCGGCCTTGAGGTGCGCGATCTTCTGCGCATCGGCGTCTACACACCGAGCCCCGGCTCGGTGACCGAAAGAACCACCATGTTTGCCGCCCGTGTCGACGCATCGAAGGCCGGCGGGCTGCATGGACTTGCCAGCGAGAACGAGGACATCCGGGTGCATGGACTCGATCTGGCGGATGCGCTGGAGCTCATCGAGGCCGAACGGATCACCTGCGCCAACGCCCAGCTTTGTCTGCGCTGGCTTCAGCTCAACGCCGATCGGCTTCAGCGCGAATGGGTCGCGGTGCCTTGATCTTGCCGAACGAGCGGCATTGCTGCTAGCTGAACCTGATTGTCGACAGAAACCGGATTCGTCATGGCCAAGGCACGCATCTACCAACCGGCAAAAACCCAGGCCTCCTCGGGCCGTCGCAGGACGCATCAGTGGCTCGTCGAGTTCGAGCCCGAGGCCCGCAAGATGCCAGACCGTCTCATCGGCTGGGTCGGATCCGGCGATACCCAGCAACAGGTGCTCCTGCGCTTTCCGACCAGGGAAGCAGCCATCGCCTACTGCAAGCGCGAAGGCATCGAGTACAATGTCTTCGAGCCCCGCAGCCGCATCGTCCGCCCCAAGGCCTATGCGGATAATTTCACGCGGCGCGCATGACAGACCGTAGAATCGTATCCTGATCGCTTGCGATCATTCTGCCGCGCTTTTTCGTTGATTCATGTGCTCTCAAATGATGGCTCCCCTGCCGAAGACGGCTGTTGACATGATTGAACCATAAATCTAGTTTATTAGAAATTTCTTGATAGTGAGGAGTGATCCGTTGAAGGGAATCGCGGATGCGGCGCGGGGGTTTGCTGCCGTGGGATCAGAGGCTCGGATCGAGGTGTTGCTGATACTCGTTCGTGCCGGCGATGGCGGATTGAATGTCGGAGAGATCCGCGAGCGTACGGGCATTCCCGCCTCCACGCTCGCACACCATCTTCGCATGCTCGCCGAAGCCGGACTCATCCGGCAGTCCCGCAACGGGCGACAGACGCACAATGTCGCCGACTATGAGCGTCTGCGCGGTCTTTCCACCTTTCTCCTGCGCAATTGCTGTGCTGACCGGCCGACCGAATCTGCCGAGATGGAAACGATGCAATCATGACGACCACCGCCATCACCATGTTCTCGAAACTGCGTGTCGATCGTGTGCTGCTGGCCGTTCTGGTCATTCTGGTGGCCGTCGCCCTGTTCGATCCGGCACGCGCGCCGGAGATTGTCCGCTTCGCCCTTGCTGCGTTGGCGAGCACCGCACCCTATATCGTCATTGCCGTGCTGCTTCTGGCCGTGCTCAAGGCAACGAGCGCCGATGTCCTGATCGCCGAGGCGTTCAAGGGTGGCGAGACGCGGATGATCGTGCTCGCGGCACTGGTCGGTGGTCTCGCACCTTTCTGTTCCTGCGAGGTCATACCATTCATCGCCGGGCTTCTTGCCATGGGTGCGCCGCTTTCGGCAGTCATGGCCTTCTGGCTCTCCTCGCCGCTCATCGACCCGCCGACGCTCGTCATCACTGCAAGCGCGCTGGGCTGGACGTTCGCCATCGCCAAGGCGGCGATCGCCGTCATTCTCGGTCTTGGCGGCGGTTTCGCGATGAAACTCGCACTTTCGCGAGGGCTGTTCGCCGACCCGCTGCGTGAGCGCCGCTCGAACGTTTGCGGAAGTTGCTGCGGCGGTCCGGTGGCAGGGCGCCCGGTCTGGAGGTTCTGGAACGGCGAATCCCGAAGGCGCGTGTTCAGGG
>JAGREZ010000228.1:3919-14997 GCA_020446285.1 Geminicoccaceae bacterium | reverse complement strand
AGAGCGACAGATACGGCAATACGGGCCTCTTCCCCGAACTCTTCTTCTTCGACTGTCACGCCTGTCACAAGCCGATGAGTGCTGCGCGCTGGCAGGAGCGCGCGAGCCTCGGCCTCGGTCCGGGCGTGGTCAGATTCAACGATGCCAGCCTCATCATGCTGCGAATCGCCGCCGGCGCCGTCGACAGCGAGCTCGCCGGAACCATCGCGACGCGCGGCCGGGCGCTGCACAGGGCCAGTCAGAAGAGCGCGCGCGCCTGGCGGGAGGCGGCAGCCTCCCTTTCCGTGGCCGTCGACGAGGCGTTGGGTGTGTTCGCCGGGCACGAATTCGGTCCGGCGACCATGCGCTCGATTCTCGACGGTCTCGTTCGCGAGGGGCTGCGCGGCGAGTATGTCGACTATGTCGCCGCCGAGCAGACGACCATGGCGATCAGCACCATCGTCGAGGCGATGAGTGTGGAGGGCCTGTTGAGCGACGCCGAATATGCCGGCTACGAGCAGGTGGTCAATGATCTCTACTCGGCCGTCGAAAAGGACGAGCAATATCGGCCGGGGGTGCATCTGGACGCGCTCCGGCGCGTCGATTCCGGGGGATCCTGAGAGCCGAGGGGCGGGGGCGGACCCATGGCTGAACGTTTCGAAGTCGCCATTCTCGGATCAGGCCCGGCGGGCCTGAGTGCTGCCGCCCGTGCCGCCGAACGTGGCCTGTCGCACGTCGTTCTCGAGCGTCACGACATCTATGCCCAGACCATCCAGCGCTACCAGAAGGGCAAGTATGTCATGGCGACGCCCGACAACCTGCCGCTTCGCAGCGACATCGGTTTCGAGGCAGGCACGCGCGAGGAGATCCTCGGCGTCTGGGGCGAGCAGGCGGAACGGCTCGGAATCAATCTGCGCTGCAATGCCAATGCCGAAACGGTCGAAGGCAGCAAGGGCGGGTTCCGCATCACCTTGCGTGGTGGCGAGATGGTCGAGGCGGCGCATGTGGTCATGGCCATCGGCGACCAGGGCGAGTTGCGCAAGGTCGGCGTTCCGGGCGACGATCTTCCCTGCGTGCAGTATCAGCTCGATGATCCCGAAGCCTTCGCCGGCGAGACCATCGTCGTCATCGGCGGCGGCGATTCGGCGATCGAGAACGCGGTTGCGCTCGCCCGCCAGAACCGCGTCTACATCGCCTATCGCCGCGCGGAGTGGGCGCGCGCCAAGTCGGGCAATATCACCGCTGTCGAGAAGGCGGCGCAGGGCGACAGTCTCGATATCCTCTTCAGCACCAGCCCGGAGCGGATCGAGCCCGGCAGGATCATCCTGCGCACGCCCGAGGGAAGCCGCGAGATTGCCATCGACCGGGTGATCGCGCGTCTCGGCGGCATCCCGCCGCGTGGCTTTCTCGAACGATGCGGCATTCGGTTCCCGGCCGACAGGAATGCCCGCATTCCCGAGCTGAGCGTCACCTACGAGACCAATGTCGAGGGGCTTTATGTCATCGGCGCGCCGGCCGGTGCACCGGTCATCAAGCAGTGCATGAATCAGGGCTACGAGGTCATCGAGACGATCTCGGGCCATCCGGTCGAGCCCGCCGACCAGCCGATCCTCGCCGAAAAGCTCGCCGGATTGCCGGGACGTCCGTCCGTGGACGAGGCGCTCGTGCTGATCCGTGACCAGCTGCCGCTGTTCGACGAACTGACCACGCTGCAGCTGCGCGAATTCCTCCTCGACAGCGACACGCACCTTCTCTTCAGGGGCGAGCCGGTGACGCGGACGGGCGGACGGGCCGGAACGATCCTACTCATCGGCGACGGTATCGTGCAGCTCGATCTCACCGACAAGTCCGGCGCGACGCAGACCGTGACCCGCACCACCGGCGATTTCATCGGCGATGTCGGCTTCACCTCCGGCCAGAGGCGGACCTCCAACGTCAGGGCGGCAACCGACTGCGTCCTGATCGAGATGGCCCGGCGCTCGGTCATCAAGCTGCTGGCCTCTTCGGCAAGGGCGCGGTCGATCTTCGAGCGGACGATCATCATCCGCCAGCTGCAGGACAGCCTGTCGGGCGATCTCTCCGAAGCGGACCTGCAACCGCTGATCGATACCGCCGAGGTCCGCCGGTTCACAGCCGGCGATCTGCTGATCCGCGAGGGCACGACCGACGACCAGAACATCTACTTCATCCGATCGGGTTCGGTGACCATCTCGTCGAGTGCGGATGGCAGGGAAACCGTATTCGGCGTCGAACCGGCGGGCAGCATCGTCGGCGAGATGGCGTTGCTCTACAACCGCCCGCGCACCGCCGATGTGACCGCTTCCGTCGATACCGAAGCCCTCCTGATCGACGGCGCGGCCTTCAAGCCGTTCCTCGACGCCCGCCCCGACCTCAGGGTCAAGATCGATCAGGCGGTGCATGACCGCGTGTTGCGCGGGGTGGCCTATCAGCAGGATCCGTGGCGTGGCGCGGTCGCCGATTTTCTCGTCGAGCAGGGGATCGGCGAAGCCACCAACGCCCTCCTGATCGACGAGTCGCTCTGTGTGCGCTGTGACAATTGCGAGATCGCCTGCGCCGAGACCCATGACGGCATCGCCCGCCTCGACCGCGAGGCCGGGCCGACCTTCCGCCAGCTGCATGTGCCGATCTCCTGCCGCCATTGCGAAAATCCGCATTGCATGGCCGATTGTCCGCCCAATGCCCTGCATCGCGACGAGAAGGGCGAGGTGTGGATCGACAAGACCTGTATCGGCTGCGGCAATTGTTCGGAAAACTGTCCCTATGGCGTGATCCGCATGGCCGTGCCGGCGCCGAAGAAACCGGGCCTGCTGCAATGGCTCCTGTTCGGCCGGGGTTCCGGGCCGGGTGAGGACAAGCTGGCGGGCAAGGCGAAGAAGGCCGGTGCCGGCGGCGGGGATCTGCCCAAGAAGGCGATGAAATGCGATCTCTGTCGCGGCACGCGGGGCGGTCCCGCCTGTGTGCGTGCCTGTCCCACCGGCGCGGCCATCCGTATCAGCCCGAATGACTATTTCCGCAGCATGACGGAGATGCCGTCATGAACCGGGCCGTGCGTCACGAGAGCTTTCTTGCCTGGCGCAATTTCCGTCATCTCAAATGGGCTTGCGTCCTCTCGATCCTGAGCGTCGGCCTCTATCTCGGTTTCGACTTTCCCGCCGGCCACAATGGCGGCACCTGGCTCGGCTATACGCTCGGCACCATCGGCGCGCTGCTGATCGTCTGGCTCATGTGGTTCGGCATCAGGAAACGACGTTACGGGCCGGGCAACTGGAGCCTCAAGGGCTGGCTTTCGGCGCATGTCTATCTCGGCCTGTCGCTGGTCATCGTCGGCACGCTGCACACGGGCTTCCAGCTCGGCTGGAACATTCACAGCCTCGCCTACATCCTCATGCTGATCGTGATTGCCTCCGGTGCGATCGGGCTTCTCGTCTATGTCCGGGTGCCGCAACTGATGACCGAGAACCGGCGAAGCCAGTCGCTGGACGAAATGGCGAGGGCCATCGTCGAGATCGATGGCGAGGCGGCGAAGGCGGCGCTGCAGCTCAGTGACGAATTCGCCGAACTGGTCCGCATGAGCCAGAACGGCACCCATATCGGCGGATCGTTCAGGAGGATCATCACCGCGCGCGACTCCGGCTGCGGCACCGCCCGCGCCATCGCCCGGGCGCGCGAGATTTCACGCAACCTGCCGCCCGTCGAGGCGCAGAAGGCGAGCGAGCTCGCAAGGATCCTTGGCGGCAAGCTCGAGATCGTCCAGCGCGCGCGGCGGGATCTCAGGCTCAAGGCGCTCCTCGACCTCTGGCTCTACATTCATGTGCCGGTGACGATCGCACTCGTGATCACGCTCATCGCGCACATCATCGCCGTCTACTTCTACTGGGGCTAGGGGGGGGAGACGCGATGCGCCGAACACGAATTCGCTCCACCATCACCGGGCAGGGTGGCCGGATCCAGCACAGCGAAACCGTCCTCGAGCTGCCTCATGGTCCGGCCGGCATCGGCCGCGGCGCCGGCAATCCGATCCGGCTCGGGGATATACGCGCCCGCGAGGAGGCGGCCAGACTCGTCTTCCGCGAAAATGACGTCATCGTCGAGGCGTGCGGTGGCGGGACGATCACCGCTCACGATGTCGAGACCGATCGCGCGCTCCTGAGTGACGGCACAACCGTGGGTATCGGCCCCTACAGACTGACCATGCTGCCGGCCGAGAGCGATGTCGATCTCGTTCTCGGGCTCGAACTGGAGACCGCCGATACCGCCGAGCTGCTGGCGCGGCTGGTTCCCGGCGGCAAGTCGACGCTGGGTGACACGCTCGTCTCGAAGCGCAGCCTGTCCTGGTTGCTGTTCGCGGTCTGCCTGCTGGTTGCACTGGTTCTGCCGGTGGCTGCCTATTGGGTCGCGCAGGGGCATGAGGGCGATCGTGGGTCGCTGCCGAGACTGGCCACCCTCGACAATGTCTGGGAAACCGGCGAACTCTCCGACAGTCACAAGTTTCTTGCCGACAATTGCGAGGCCTGTCATCCGGTCGCCTTCCAGCCGACGCGCGACGAGGAATGCACGGCCTGCCACGCCACCACCGGGCATCATTTCGAGCCGGCACGGTTTTCCATCGCCGATGCGGCCGAAGGTGGCTGTGTCGGCTGTCACGGCGAGCATCAGGGACCGAATGGTTCCGTGCCCGTGCAACAGAGCCTGTGCAGTGATTGCCACGCCACGCTGGCGGAGAGGGAGCCGGCGACGGTGTTGCTGGACGTTTCCGATTTCGGCTCCGATCATCCGCAGTTCCGCCCGTCGGTGATGACGGACCCCGCAACCCGTACGATCGTGCGCGCGAGCCTTGGCGCGCCTGACTTTCCGGCCGAACGGTCGAACCTGAAATTTCCGCACAATCTGCATATCGGGCCCGAGGCGAAGAACACCGTCAACGACTTCGTCACCCGGCTCGGCCGGTACGAGGGACGCGAAGCGCTTCAATGTTCCGATTGTCACCGGCCCGAACCGGGCGGGGCCTACATGGCCAAGGTCAACATGCGCGATCACTGCGCCGACTGTCACCGGCTGGAGTTCGACAGCGATGCGCCCGGCCGTGTCCTGCCGCATGGCCTGCCGGACGAGGTGATCGCGGTCATCAACGATTACTACATCGCCAAGGCGCTCCAGCGGATCGAGAGCACGCCGCAGGTTCAGGCTGCCGAACGCGGGTCCACACGCCGCCGCGCCGGCCAGACGACGTCGGCCGAGGTCCGTCGCGACACGCTCGCCGAGGCCCGCCGCCAGGTGGACCAGATGCTGGACGGGACGTTCGGCGGCCGTCTTTGCGGGGTATGTCACATCACCTATCCGCCGGAACGGTCGGCGAGCGGTGAATGGGAGGTGGCGCCGGTTCATGTCACCGAGGTCTGGGAGCCGAAGGCGCGCTTCCGTCACGGCTCTCACGACACCATGGCGTGCGCCGAATGCCATGCGGCGGAAGCATCGGACAATAGCGGGGATGTGCTTCTGCCCGACATCACCAGCTGTCGTTCATGCCACCTTGGCGAGAATGAGGGGGCGGCAATTCCATCCAGCTGTGGAATGTGCCACATTTATCATGATGATCGTTTGTCGCCTCTGGCGCGAGGCCGGATGGCGCAATCGGGTGAGGGAGGGTGAGGCGGGAGCCGACGTGACGGATGCCGCCTTGATGATCATGACCATTGCAAACAGGTTTCATGGGGGAAATCGGATCATGGGGACTACAGGCCTTGCGTCCTTGCGCAACCGCACGATCCGCCTCGCCGCGGCTCTGGTGTTGACCGGCGCCGCATCGGCGGCGGCGAACACCATTCCCGCCGAGACCCGTCTCGTTGCCGCCGATGTCGATCTCATTCTCCGGCAGGCCGTGGCCGAGGCGAGCGCCCGTGCGCGGCCGGCGACGATCGTCGTGACCGATCGCGTCGGCAATGTGCTCGCCGTCTACGCGATGCCCGGAGCACCGGCGATCGCCCGTGTCGATCCGGGTCGCCGGGTCGTCTCGCCGGGCGGTGTTGCGGGAGATCCGGCCGGGCTCGCCAATCTCGATGTCCCGGCGACCGCAGCCGCCATTTCCAAGGCCATCACCGGTGCCTATCTCTCCTCCGGCGGCAATGCGTTCAGCACGCGCACGGCCAGCGAGATCATCCAGGAGAACTTCGTCCCTGGTTCGAAATTCCTTGAGGGTGGACCGCTCTTCGGTGTGCAGATCAGCCAGCTTCCCTGTTCCGATCTGAGTGTGCGTTTTGCCTCCGATGGCGGCGGAACCATCGATCCGACCATTGGTCCCAAGCGTTCACCGCTCGGGCTCGCCGGCGATCCCGGTGGTTTGCCGCTCTACAAGGAGGGGACGCTCGTCGGTGGCATCGGCGTCATGGCCGATGGCGTCTACGGGATCGATCGCGACATCCGCAATGTCGACGCCAGTCTCGACGAGATTCTCGCGGTCGCCGGATCGCGCGGCTTTCAGGCACCCGAGGGGATCCGTGCCGACCGGATCGCCGTGGACGGGCGCCTCCTGCGGTTCAGCGATGCGGGCCTGCGCAATCTTCGCACGGGTCCGGCGGCGGCCGCCGCAGTCAATCTCGCCACGGCCGGGAACTTTGCTGCCGTCAACGGCTATTTCAGCGCCGGTGCGTCCATCGATGGTCAGGCCTACGGTTTCACCACCTCCGGCGTGCTGCCCGACCCGGACGGGTTCTACACCGATCCCCGCGCTCGCGTGCTCGCGACCGCCGCCGGTGCCAACCGCTTCCCGCCGACCGCCGCGAGCGATGTCGGCGCGAACTCGCTGACACAGGTCGAAGTCACGGGGATCGTGAACGCCGCACTCGGCGTCGCGCTGGGCTCGCGCGCGCAGATCCGCCGGCCGCTGGACAGTCATGTCGAGGTCACCGTGTCGGTGGTCGATACCGGCGGCAACATCCTCGCCATTGCCCGCACCGCTGACGGGCCGGTGTTCGGCACGGATGTGTCCCTGCAGAAGGCGCGAACGGCGAACTTCTTCACCCGCGCCGATGCCCGGACCATCATTCAGGGGCTCGCGGCCAATTCGCAGGGTGTGTCCTTCGCCGATTATGTCACCGCCGCGGATGCGTTTCTCTCGCGTACCGCATTCGATGGCACGATCGCCTTTTCCTCACGCGGCATCGGCAATCTGTCCCGACCGTTTTTCCCCGACGGACAGAACGGCAAGCCGAACGGCCCGCTTTCCGTGCCGTTCTTCGAATGGAGTCCGTTCCGCACCGGTCTGCAGGTCGACGCAGGGCTCGATATCCTGCTGCAGCATGCGGGCTTCATCGCTTCCGGCAGTGGCGATGTCGCCGCAGGCTGTGTGGGCGGGGCGCTGCTCGGCAACGGACTGCAGATCTTTTCCGGCGGCGTGCCGATCTTCCGCAATGGCGTGCATGTCGGCGCGATCGGCGTATCCGGTGACGGCATCGATCAGGACGACATGACCGCATTCCTTGGCGTGCATCGCGCCGGGCTTGCCCTCGGCAGCGGCATCGGCAATGCCGATCCGGCGATCCGCAACAGCCGCCTCAGGCCGCGCAACGTCACGCTGCGCTATGTGCAGTGCCCCTACACGCCGTTCCTCGGCTCGAATGCCCAGAACGTCTGCGACGGGAAATAGGCGATGGGCACGGGAAACGGGATTCGTATCGCCGCCGCCGGTCTGGTGGCATTTGCGGGCTCATCCGCGCTGGCGCTGGCGGCATCGTCGGGTGGCCTCACTTCCGGAGTTCCGGGCGCAGTTCCGGACACAGCTCCGGGGGAGCCGGAGACGCTCGTGGTCGGCGGTGCCGCGGCACAGCCTTTCTTCGTGGCTCAGCTCCAGCGGCGTCCGGGGCCGTCCGAACCCAAACCCGGGGAACCCGAGCCCTATGTCGATCCGCTTTCGGTGGAGGCGCCGCCGCCGGAGGCGTTCCCGAGCGATTTCCTGCCCGTGCCGGATCGCTGGCGGATCGTCGAGAGTATCGGCGTCAACGAGAAATGGTGGGATCCGTACAACCAGAACACGCTCAAGGGCGATCGTCCGATCTGGGGAACGCAGGATCTGTTCGTCGCCGCGTCACTGGTTTCGGACACCGTGATCGAACCGCGTTCGACGCCGGTGCCCGTGTCGATCCAGACGGGACCCGCGGGCGTCTTCGGCGATACCGACCAGATGCTCTTCGCGCAGACGCTGATCGGTCAGCTCGCCTTCATCAAGGGTGATACGGCCTTCAAGCCGCAGGATTTCGAGGTCCGGCTCGCCTTTGCCTATCAGTATAATTATGTGGAATCGGAAGAAGAACGCTTTCTGGAAACGGATCCGACCAAGGGGACGTCCCGTTCCGACGATCAGTTCGGGTTGCAGGAAGCCTTCATCGACTACCATCTCCGCAACGTCTCCGACCGTTACGATTTCGATTCGGTGCGCGTCGGCGTGCAGCCCTTCTCGACGGATTTCCGCGGCTTTCTTTTTCAGGACAACCAGCCGGGCATCCGTTTCTTCGGCAATCGCGACAATAATCGCTGGCAGTACAATCTCGCCTATTTCCGCAGGCTGGAGAAGGACGTCAACAGCGGCCTCGTCGATCTCGACAAGGCGCCTCGCGACGATCACATCTTCATCGCCAATCTCTATCGTCAGGATTTCCCCGTTCTCGGCCTCACCTCGCAGGCGACGATCGTCCACAATCACAGCGACGAGGACAGCGGTATCCGCGATGCCAACGGCTTTCCCGCGCGTCCCGCCGAATTCGGCCTTGCCCGGTTGCGCGACTATGACGTCACCTATGCCGGCCTGAACATGGACGGCCGCCTCGGCCGTTTCGGCATCACCGCATCCGCCTATTACGCCTTTGGCGAGAATCGCGACGCGCCGGTCTCGGGCGAGGAGAGCGATATCCGTGCCTTCTTCCTCGCGGCCGAACCCTCGATCGATTTCGACTGGATCCGCCTGCGTCTCTCCGCCCTCTATGCCAGCGGCGACGATGATCCGTTCGATGGCGAGGAGAACGGTTTCGATGCGATCTTCGAGAACCCGATCTTCGCCGGCGCCGACACGAGTTACTGGATCCGCCAGCAGGTTCCGTTCATCGGCGGCGGCTTCGTCGGCCTCAATGGCCGCAACGGGCTTCTGCCCAATCTGCGCCACTCCAAGGAAATGGGTTCGTCGAACTTCACCAATCCGGGCCTGACCCTGCTCGGAGGCGGTGCCGATCTCGACATAACGCCGGAACTGAGACTGTCGTTCAATGCCAACTATCTGCGTTTCAACGATACATCCTCGCTCGAAGCGTTGCGCGTGCAGGGCAATATCGACAACAACATCGGCTGGGATCTCTCGACGGCGGCGATCTGGCGGCCGTTCCTGAACCAGAATGTCATCCTTCGTCTCTCGGGCGCCATGCTGCTGCCGGGTGACGGCTTCAAGGATCTCTACGGCGCCGAGGACAGCGACGATTACTACTATTCGGTGCTCGGCAACATCGTCTTGACCTATTAGGCCCGGGGGGAACCGTGATGAAACGAACGATCCCGTTCATGCTGGCAGGGCTTGCGGGCCTCGTCATGGCCTCGCCGGTGATGGCAGCCGGTGGCGAGAAGCCGCGCGACATCACCCATGTGACCGCCCCCCCGGCACCGGCTTCGCAGACCCTGGAGGAGGCCGAGGCGAAGACGGGCGGCTGCATGACCTGTCACACCGCTTCCGATTCGAAGACGATGCACGAGAGCCCGGGAGTGGTGCTCGGCTGCACCGACTGTCACGGCGGCAATGCCGATGTGGTGAAACCCGAGGGTCTCGCCTATGCCGATGACGCCTATCAGGCCGCCATCGACAGGGCCCATGTCCAGCCGCGCTATCCCGAGACCTGGCACTATCCCTCCAGTGCCAACCCGGAACGCGCCTACACGCTCTTCAACCAGGAAGCCCCGGAATATATCCGTTTCGTCAATCCATCCGATTATCGCGTCGCCCGCGAGGCCTGCGGTGCCTGCCATCAGCCGGTCATCCAGGCTGCCGAACGCAGTCTCATGGCCACCGGAGCGATGCTCTGGGGCGGAGCCTCCTACAATAACGGCATCCTGCCGTTCAAGCGCTACATTCTCGGCGAAGCCTACACGCGCGACGGGCAGCCGGCGAAACTGACCACACCGGTCGAGATCAGCGACAGGATGGCCGCGCGTGGCGTGTTGCCGGAATTCTATCCGCTGCCGCGCTGGGAAACCACGCCGCCGGCGGACGTGTTCCGCGTGTTCGAGCGTGGCGGCCGCAATATCGTCAGCCAGTTTCCCGAGATCGGCCTGCCCAATTCACTCGGCCGCATCCAGCAGCTCGAGGAACCCGGCCGGCCCGACATCCGCCAGAGCAATCGCGGCAAGGGCACCGGCCTGCGCGTGGCGATACCCGTACTCAACATCCACAAGACCCGCCTCAACGACCCGTTCACCTGGTTTCTCGGCACCAACGACAATCCGGGCGATTTCCGCACCTCCGGCTGCGGGTCCTGCCATGTCGTCTACGCCAATGACCGTGACCCGCGCCACAGCGGTCCCTATGCCGAATTCGGTCACTGGGGAGAGTCGCAGCAGGTCGACCCGACCATACCAAAGGATGAGAAGGGCCACCCGCTCAAGCACAGTTTCACCCGTGCGATACCCACGAGTCAGTGCATGATCTGCCACATGCACCAGCCCAACATGTTCATCAACACCTATCTCGGTTACACCATGTGGGACTATGAGAGCGATGCGCCGCTCATGTGGCCCAAGGAACAGCAATACCCGACGGCCGAAGAGATGCACGAGGTGCTCGAGCGCAATCCCGAGGGTGCCGCACCGCGCGGCAAGTGGGCCGATCCCGAATTCCTCAGCCGGGTGACCGACGATATCAATCCGCAGACGAAGGACACCCGGTTCGCCGACTATCACGGCCATGGCTGGAACTTCCGCGCCATCTTCAAACGCGACCGCAAGGGCAACCTGCTCGACGCCGAGGGCGAGGTCGTGCCGAACGATGCCGACGACAAGTTCGAGCGGGCGGTGCACATGTCGTCGATCCATGTCGATGCCGGCATGCA
>JAGREZ010000228.1:0-3849 GCA_020446285.1 Geminicoccaceae bacterium | reverse complement strand
GTGGAAATCGGCTGCAAGGACTGTCACGGTACGGCGCAATCCTATCCGACCCTGCGCACGACCAATCCCGCAGCCCCGCCGGGCGGCCGTGATCTCTCGCTCATCCGCAATCCCGACGGCAAGCGTCGTTTCGAATGGGTCGGCGACAGGCTGATCCAGCGTTCCATCGTCAATCCGGGCATGGAATGGGAGATGTCACTGGTCAAGGACACGGTGACGCCGGGCAACCCGGATTACAATCCGAAGGCGGCGCGGGCGAAGCTCATGAGCGCTGGCACGGGCTTCGAATGGGGCATGGCGATAGCACCGGAGAATCTCGCCCACAAGGACGAGGAAATGGCCTGTTTTTCCTGCCACACCTCCTGGACCACGAGTTGCGGCGGCTGCCATCTGCCGATCGAGGCCAACTGGAAGACCTCGCGCCACCATTACGAGGGCGGCGAGACGCGCAATTTCGCTACCTACAATCCGCAGGTCGCACGCGACCAGATGTTCCAGCTGGGCAAGCATGACAGCACCAAGAACGGCATCATCGCCCCGGTCCGTTCGTCTTCCGCACTCGTGCTGAGCTCGACCAATGTCAATCGCGAGCGGATCTATGTACAGCAGCCGCCGATCTCGGCGGCGGGCTATTCCAGCCAGGCCTTCGCGCCGCATTTCCCGCATACCGCGCGCAAGACCGAAACGAAGACCTGCACCGACTGTCATCTTTCCGAAGCCAATGACAACAATGCGATCATGGCGCAGTTGCTCCTGCACGGAACCAACTTCGTCAATTTCGTCGGCTTCAATGCCTATGTCGGCGAGGCGGGCGGTTTGCAGGCGATCAACGTCACCGAATGGGACGAACCGCAGGCGGTGTTCGGCAGCTACCTGCATCGCTACGCCTATCCCGACAACTGGGCGAAGCATCAGGCCAATGGCAGGGAAATCCGGTGGCTCGGCGAGCCGGGCGGTTTCGTCACCTCGACCCAGTCCGGCGGGCCGACCGGCTGCCTGCAGCTTCGTGGCGAGTATCTGATCGCCGCGCAGGGGTCGAGCGGGACGACGGCCTACGATGTCGCCAGCATCGCCAACAAGGGCGTCGCCGACCGGATCCTCTCGGCACCGGTATCGCCGCTCGGCCAGAGCCTGCATATCGCTTCGAGCAACGCCACCTGCGTCGCACTGCCGACCAACCAGAATATCCATCCCGCCCGCAATCAGGGTGAGCTGATGCGGGTTGCCAACGAGGAGCAGCCGTTCCACCCGATCTATGACTATGCCTTCATCACCGACAGCGCGGAGGGGCTCATCCTCACCGATGTCGACACGCTCGCCAATTTCGAGGCGCGCGACAATTTCCTCACCCGCGCGCTCACCTGGAACGATGGCGGTATTCTCGACGGGGCGAGACACATCACCATTGCCGGACACATGATGTACATTGCCGCCGATGCCGGCATCGTCGTGCTCGACATGGACGAGCCGCTCGTGCCGAAGGTGGCGGCGGTGATCGGGCTCGACGATGTTCGCGCCACGGCTGTGCAGTTCCGCTATCTTTTCGCCGCGACGGGCAGGGGGCTCGAAATCGTCGATGTCACCCATCCCGACCGCCCGAAGGTCGTGGAAGGCGCGCTCGTGCCGCTCGCCGATGCAAGGCGTGTCTATGTCGCGCGCACCTATGCCTATGTCGCCGCCGGTGGCGAGGGGCTTGCGATCGTCGATGTCGAGAAGCCGGAAAAGCCGGCCCTGCATATGCTGTTCACCGCTGGCGGCCAGATCGACGACGCCCGCGATGTCGTCGTCGGAACCACCAATGCCAGCCTCTTCGCCTATGTCGCCGACGGGGTGAACGGGCTCAGGGTGGTGCAGCTGACTTCGCCGGAACTGCAGGCCAACTTCTACGGCTTCAGCCCGGTGCCCAATCCCGAGCTGATCGCCTGGAAGGCCACCGAATGGCCGGCGACAGCGCTCTCCAAGGGACTCGACCGTGACCGTGCCGTGGACGAGACCGGGCACCAGATGGCGATCTTCGGCCGGCTCGGTTCGCGTCCGTTCAATCTGGAGGAGCAGCGCGCCTTCTATCTGGACGATTCCGGCGATCCATGGTTCGTCACCGACGAAGTCCGCGATGACGACCGGCGGGACCGGACCACACGCGCTTCCTCGAAATAGACACCCGGACGGAATCCGGGAGAAAAGGGCACTCATGCAACAGCTTCAAGCCTTCCTCGCCGGAGAAACGGGTGTCTATGCCTTCCTGGGCGCCGTCGTCGTCGCGCTCATCGGCATCCTCATGGGACTTCGCGGCCGGGGAGGCGGCGGTTCCGCCGGCGGTGGCAACGAGCTCAGGGCAGCACAGAGCCAGGTCAAGCTCCTGCGCGGCGATCTCATGCAGGCCAACAAGGAACTTGAAAGTCTGAAGGCGGTACAGGGCGGGCGCATGCCGCCGGAATTCGAACAGTACCGGCGCCGCGCCGAAGAGGCTGATGCGGAGATCCGCAAGCTGAAGGAGGCGCATGGAAAAGAGGTGGAGGCGCTCAAGGAACTGGTCCCCGAAGACGACAGTCTCGGCCAGACGATCATCGCTCCCTCGACCGCGAGCATGCACGAGGAAATCGAGAGCCTGCGCGGCGAACTCGAGTCGGCGAAGACGGAGCTCGCCGGGATCGGTGCCACGCACCAGCAGGCGATCAATGATCTCACCGGCAGGTTCACAGCCGAAAAGGCAGCGGCCCTCACGGCACTGGAACAGCGCCACGCCGCCGCCATCGAGGCATTGCGAAAGCAGGCGGGACTGAGCGAGAGCATCGCCGCCTCGGCGGTGGCGGCTGCCGTTGCGGCGGATGTCGACGCATCTGGCGGCCCCGATCCCGCGGCCTTGCCCTGGCTCGAAATTCTCACCGGAGAGCAACAGGGAACGAGGCTCGTCCTGCCCTTCTCGAACTCCACGCTCGGCCGCAGCGACAGCGCCAGCATTCCCCTCGACGAACCGCGTGCCTCGCGCAATCATGCCGAAATCCGCTTCGACGGCACCGGCTTTGCCATCGCCGATCTCAACTCGACCAACGGCACCATCGTCAACGGGAAACCGGTCAGCCAGAGCGAACTCGTCTTCGGCGATACGATCGAGATCGGCGATCTGGAACTGCGCTTTTCCTGTGCCGCGGCGGAAGCCTTCGAGACGGATCCCGAGCGCGCCGCCGGACTTCTCGAGGCCATGCTGCGCATGGCACCCGGATACACCGCCGTTGCCGACGCGCTGAACCGGCTGCGCGGATAGCCATGTCCGACCGGGATTCGAATCCGTGCCGTTTCCGCCTGCTTCGGGTTGTCTCTCCATGAGGGTTCGTGCCGACGATGCCTGTCCCTGCGGCCGGGAGCGCCGCTACGAGCAATGTTGCGGGCCACTCCACGACGGATCGCGCCGCGCACAGACGGCCGAACAGCTGATGCGCTCGCGCTACAGCGCATTCGCGGCGGCGCGGCCGGACTATCTCGGAAGGACCCTGCACCCCGCGTCGCGGGCGACGTTCAGTCTCGATGCGACAAGGGAATGGATCGAGCGAACCCGCTGGACGTGCCTTTCCATCATCGAACGCACGGGCGGCGGCCCCCTCGACATGCGCGGGACCGTCCGCTTCGATGCGCATTATGTCGAGGACAGCACGTTCCGCACGCATCACGAAAACAGTCTTTTCGAAAAGCGTCACAATATCTGGTACTATGTCCGGCCGCTCGACTGATGCCGGATGCGGGCCTCATTCCAGAGCATTTCCCGTTCAGGTGGAACCACCTGAACGATCAGGAAACGCGGCGAAACAACGAGATAGAGCGGTAGACCGTAACCGGTGCAAAAGACCGGGC
>JAGREZ010000227.1 GCA_020446285.1 Geminicoccaceae bacterium | reverse complement strand
TATCTCATTCCCGTGGTGATGCTCTTCCGGGTCGGTGACTTCTCGGCAATGATCGCCGTGGTGCTCTACGCGCTCGCGCCGGCTGTCCGCTACGCCGCGCACGGGATCCGCAGCGTCAGCCCGCAACTGATCGAGGCCGGACTCGTCTCCGGCTGTACGCGCAGCCAGCTGCTGTGGCGCATCAAGATGCCGCTCGCCGTGCCGCATCTCCTCCTCGGTCTCAACCAGACGATCATGCTCGCACTTTCCATGCTGGTCATCACGGCACTCGTCGGCACACGCGATCTCGGCCAGGAGGTCTATATCGCGCTCACCAAGGCCAATGCCGGTCAGGGTGTGGTCGCCGGTCTGGCGGTGGCGTTCATCGCCATCACCGCCGACCGCATCGTTTCCGCGCTGGCCGCCTCTTCCCGCCGCAGACTGGGACTGACATGATGGACAAGGAACAGGCTCTTGCCCGGGCCATGTCGCTCGCCTGCTGGAAGGATCCGCGCGAGCCCGCGATTCTCGGCGGCGGCATCACCAATTTCAATGTCCGCCTCATCGACGGGGAACGGCGCTATGTCGTACGCATCGGCGACGACATTCCCGTGCATGGCGTGATGCGCTTCAACGAGCTTGCGATCAGCCGGGCGGCCCACGCGGCCGGTATCGCACCCGCCGTGCATCACGCCGAGCCCGGCATTCTCGTGCTCGAATTCATCGAGGGCCGGACCTTCGCCGAGACGGATGTCCGCGAGCCCGCCAATCTTGAACGCATCGTCACACTCATCCGCCGCTGTCACGGCACGGTCGCGGAACATGTTGCGGGTCCCGTGCTGGCGTTCTGGGTCTTTCATGTGCTGCGCGACTATGCCCGCACGCTCGAGGCCGCCGGATCGCCGCATCTGCCGCATCTCGGCGAACTGCTCGCGATCGCACGGTCGCTCGAAAGGGCGGTGGGGCCAGTGGAGCTCGTGCTCGGCCACAATGATCTTCTTCCCGCCAACATCATCGATGACGGCGCGCGGCTCTGGCTGATCGACTGGGAATATGGCGGTTTCAATTCGCCACTCTTCGATCTGGGCGGACTTGCCACCAATAACGGTCTCGACGGGGCGCTGGAACGGCGTCTGCTGGAGCTCTATTTCGGCGAACCGGCCGACGAGACGCTCTGGCGCCGCTATTCGGCGATGAAATGCGCCTCGCTGATGCGCGAGACCCTCTGGTCGATGGTCTCCGAGATCCACTCCGCGCTCGATTTCGACTACGCCGCCTACACGTCCGCCAATCGGGCGCGGCTGGAGGCGGCGCTCGATGATTTCCGACAACTCTGAGGACAGCATGAGCGAGCTCCCCGCATCTTCGAAATTCATCATCATCGGCGGCGGCATCGTCGGCTGCTCGACCGCGCTGCATCTCGCCCGCATGGGCCACGAGGTGGTGCTGCTGGAGCGGGCGAAGCTCACCTCCGGCTCGACCTTCCACGCCGCCGGCCTCGTCGGCCAGCTGCGCAGCAACGCCAACATCACCCAGCTGCTGGGCTACTCGGTGGAACTCTATCGCCGTCTCGAGGAAGAGACCGGGCTTGCGACCGGCTGGAAGATGAATGGCGGCCTGCGCCTCGCCTGCAACGAGGAGCGCTGGACGGAAGTCCGCCGGCAGGCGACCACCGCACGTTCCTTCGGCCTCGACATGCAGCTTCTGACGCCGAAGGAAGCGCTCGAGCTCTGGCCGCTGATGACCATCGACGATGTCGTCGGCGCCGCCTACCTGCCCACCGATGGACAGGCCAATCCATCCGACATCACCGGCGCGCTCGCCAGGGGCGCGCGCATGGCAGGTGCCGTCATCGCCGAGGATACGCCGGTCGAGGAAATCCTGGTCGACAGGGGCGTCATCAGGGGCGTGCGCACGGCCTCTGAAATCATCGCCTGCGAACGGCTCATCTGCTGTTGCGGACAGTGGACGCGGGCAGTGGCGGCAACCGTCGGTGTCAACGTGCCGCTCGTGAGCGTCGAGCACCAGTACATGGTGACCGAGCCCTTCGGCGTTCCCGCCACGCTGCCGACCCTGCGCGATCCGGACCGCCTCACCTACTACAAGGAGGAGGTGGGCGGGCTCGTCATGGGCGGCTACGAACAGAACCCCATCCCCTGGGCGGTGGACGGCATTCCTGACGGCTTCCACTTCTCGCTGCTCGATTCCAACTTCGGGCATTTCGAACAGATCGTCGAACTGGCGCTGCCGCGCGTGCCGGCCCTGCAGAC
>JAGREZ010000226.1 GCA_020446285.1 Geminicoccaceae bacterium | reverse complement strand
GCAACGCCGTATCGATCTCCGCAAGAATGGACGGAACATAGGTCAGAAACTTGTCGATGGTACGGGCGACCATACCCGTCGCGCCCGACTGCTCGATCTCGAAAAGCGGATCGAGCGCGCGCGCATCGAACAGCTCCTCGCCCGCCTCTTCCTCCCCGCTGGCGCGGCTTCCGTCCCCCTCGCCGCGTTCGCCGGACCGGGTCGCCTCATCTTTTTCCAGCCGGCCCGCAAGCCAGGTCGCAAGCAACGCGGCCAGTTGCTCCCGCCGGAACGGCTTGGCGAGCATGTCGTCCATGCCGGCGATCCGGCATGCCTCACGGCTGTCGTCGAGCGCGTTCGCGGTAAGCGCGAGAATAGGCAGTCCGCCAGCCGTGCCGGGAAGATCGCGGATCGCCCGGGTCGCCTCGAGACCGTCCATCACCGGCATCTGGCAATCCATCAGGATGGCGTCGTAAACGCCCCCGCCACTGGCCGCGATCGCATCGACGGCCTCCTTGCCATTGTCGACGACGGTCACCGTGCAGCCGAGACTCTCGAGCATGCCGCGAGCCACATCCTGATTGATGAGATTGTCCTCGGCAACAAGGATCCTCGCGTCGAAACGGCGATTGCCACGCCGCTCGACCGCGATTTCCGGCGTCGCGACATTGTTGAGAATCCGGTTGAGAACAGTGCCGAGATCACGACGACGCAGGGGTTTGTCGAGGGTGGCGAGTATGCCGAGCGCACGGGTCTCGGCTTCATCCCGACGCATTCCGCCGGATGTCAGCATGATGACCGGCATACCCCTGAGGCGAGGATCCTTCCGGATACGGTCGGCAACGTCGAAGCCGCTCAGTTCGGGCATCATGCCGTCGACGATGACACATGCAGGACGTTCCCCGCCGTCGGCCTGTGCGGCGAGGGCATCGAGCGCCTCGCGCGGATCGAGATGCCGCTCGACGTCGGCTCCCCACGCGTTGAAATAATGTTCGAGGATCTGCAGATTGGTTGCATTGTCATCGACGATGAACAGCTTCCTGCCGGCGAGATCCGGCGCCGGATCGATTTCGGCAACGGGTCCCTGAACGCGGTCGAGGACGATGTTGAACGTAAAGGTGGAGCCTTCGCCGAGACGGCTCTCGAGACCGACCTCACCCTCCATCATCCCGACGAGCTGACGAACGATGGCCAGACCGAGCCCCGTGCCGCCGAAACGGCGCGTGTCGGTGTTGTCGGCCTGGGCGAAGCTCTCGAAGATCTCCTTGTGCTTGTCTTCGGCAATGCCGATGCCCGTGTCGGAGACCGCGAACTCGAACCCGATCCTGCCATCCGGCCGGTCGTGCCACTGCAGACGCAGGATCACCTCACCCTTTTCGGTGAACTTGATCGCGTTCCCCAGAAGATTGAGCACGATCTGGCGTATCCGCACGATGTCGCCGGATACGCCGCGCGGCATGTCCTCGGGAAGAAGCCCCGTGATCTCGAGCCCCCTCGCATGTGCCCTTGCCGACATCAGCGCGAGCGTCTCCTCGATTTCCTCCCTTGGATCGAACTCGATCCTGGACAGGGTGAGCTTGCCCGCCTCGATCTTGGAAATGTCGAGAATGTCGTTGATGATCGACAAAAGCGTCTGCCCGGAACCGGCGATCGTCGTCAGGAGCTTGGTCTGATGCGCGTCGAGTGCCGTGTCCGCGAGGAGGTCGCACATGCCGATGACGGCATTGAGCGGGGTCCGGATCTCATGGCTCATATTGGCGAGAAACTGTGATTTCGCATTGCTCGCCGCAATCGCCTTCTCTTCCTCGATGCGGCTTTGTTCAAGCGCCCGCTCGAGCTCCGCGGTACGCACACCGACCATCTCCTCCAGCCCGTCGCGCTGCCGCCGCAACTGCTCGTCACGATCGGCGATCACGTCCAGCATGCCGTTGAACGCATCGACCAGCGTCCCGATCTCGTCATTGGCACGCCTCGAAGCCCGCAGATCCAGACGGTTCTCGTTGCGCACCGCCCGGCTCACACCGGCGAGTTCGAGTATCGGGCGGGAGATGATCCCCTGAAAGAGGCTCGCGAGATAGAGCGTCAGCGCCACGGCGATGCCGAGGATGATCGTCGAGGCGAGAAGGAAAAGCCCGAGCTGTTGCCAGGCTGCACGGAGATCGCCCTCGAGCACGAACGTGCCGACCCGCTCGCCGTCGAGATGGATCGGCTTGACGATCCGCACCCGCTCGAGCGTCGTGCCGACGGTCACCTCATCATGAATGGCCTCGTCCGGCAGAACTCCCGGCACGCCCCGGTCCCTGTGATACGCGCCGAGCACAGCACCCGACCGGTCATGCAGCACGGCTGCGACGACATTGTTCTTGTCGCGAAGACCGTACAGCAGCGCTTCGGCGGCGGCGGGATCGGCGAAGGCGAGCACCGCGGTGCTGTCGCGGGCGATATCGTTGGCGATCGACATCTGGCTGGAGACGAGTTCGTTGCGCGCCGTCACCAGTTCGAGCACCGCAAAGGCGGCCGATGCGAGCGTCAGCACGAGCGTGCCGACGAAGGTGATCAGGAGCGTGATCTTGCGCGATACCGAGAGATTGCTGATCATGCAGGCATGTCCGCTACCTACTGCCTCCGTACGATGTGGGCCAGGTTGAGCAGCTTGGAATTGACCCTGAGGCCGGCCGCGGCCAGAGCGTCGATATTGATTGCGAAGCGAAGCTTGCGCTGGCTGTAGAACAGACCGATCGTCCCGCCTTCCTCGGCGAACTCGATGCCCGGACCAACCGTCAGGAGATCGCGCCGGCCGATGGTCGATGGGCGGAGCAATCCGCCCCACCCCTGATCCAGCAGAACCATCCGGCACGCGACGACAGCCTCGGCCGTTTCCACCCGCAGGACCGAGACCCGCAGGCCGGCCACCGTCTTGTCTTCGAGTGCCGCGGCCGCATCGATGATTTCCGTGTCCCCGTCGATGCAGATGTTAAACCGGCCGGTTGCCGGCTGGTCCGGCCATTCGACGAACTTGGCGAAATTGTAGAGATATGCCGCCTTGATCTGCGCCTCGGTCGGTTCGGCGCGCGCCGTGGTTGCCATCACGAGGATGGTTGCGACAACGAGCAGTGCGAGCGTCGTCATGGTGTCGATGAACGTCAGCCACTTGCCGGAGAGAGACGTACAGGAAGCGTGAGGATAACGGATCCGACCTTTCCCGATCGTAAAGAATGGCGGCCGTCGCAAAACGTCGGTCCGGTCTGGCCGGTCCGGTTTCATGACGGTTGCCTGCTGGACATGAGCTCGCCGTTCCGGCGTCAGAACGTGACGCTGAGCTGACCCAGCACGCTCCGCTCGACCCGTCCGGTCACGGCCGAGGGAAATTCCGTTCCATGTTCCTTGTGTTCGTCATGGAGGAGGTTGCGGCCGATCAGGGACAGTTCCACACCCTCCCTCGGCTGATAGCCGAGCCGCAGGTCGAGTTCGGCATAGGCGTCGACATCGGGGAATTCGATGTCGTCGACCAGCCGTCCGACGATCCCGGCCTCGAACGCGTCGGAAAAACGGTGAGTCAGATGCGCGAAGAGCTGGTGTTTCGCCAGATTGTCCTCGAAGGCCGGAAGCAGGGCGAGGTCCTCGTTCGTGCCGTCGGTGACGTGCAGTGAAATATGCGCGAGGCTGTAGCCGGAACGAAGTCGTGTCGCGGCCGTCGGGCGCCAGTCGATACTGAATTCGCCACCGAACGATTCCCCTTCGATATTGTTGTCGAACCGTTCCAGAAGATCGACATGAAGTGGCGGCCCGGCAAGATTGCTGCCGATCTGGGAAAGACCAACCAGTTTGTCATAGTAGTTGGCAAAGCCCGCGATATCGATATTGAGAGTTTCCCTGACCTGAGCCCGGTAGCCGGCTTCGAATGCCCACAACTCTTCGGAATCCACATCATCATTCTGCTGTATGCGAAGCTGCGTCGGCAGCGGCACGGTCGCCGATGGCGGGATGACACGCAATCTGGCGTTGAGGTCGGTGTCGAGCCGGGACGGCGTGCGCACGGCGCGCGAGACCGCTCCCCAAAGCGAATGGCCATTGTCGAACCGGTAGATCGCGCGGGCCGTGGGCTGGATCTCGATTCCCGTGAAATCGTTTCGTTCGAGCTTGATGCCCACCGATGCCGTCAGATGGTCGGGAATGATCGTGATATCGTCGTGCAGGAACGCACTGAAGACATTGTCGAGCTTGTTCACGTCCAGATCGACGGCACCCCTGGTGCGAAGGTCTGTGAGGTTCCCGCGATAGCCCATGCCCCAGATGATGCCATGCGTCTCGCCGACCATGAAGTTGTGGTTGAGCTCGACATCGAGCGTGCTGTAGCGCGCACGCTCCGTCGGCGCCAGATAGTCGTTGATGTGCATGCTGTCGGCATAGGCCTGGATGTTTACCTCGCTATCCACCGCCAGCGTCCGGTTCCACTTTCCCAGTACGAAACCCTGGGTGATCCGCGCATCATCCTGCGAGACCGCGGTATAAGGTGCCGTGAGAACGGGATTGGCAAAGGTCTCCTCGACCACGAGGTTGGCGATCTGGCCCTGGAAGGAAAAGCCGTCATCCCCCTTGCTGGCATCGGCACGAAAACCGACACGCGCGTCCTTCAGGCTGTCATCGAGCCGCTCGCCGGGCTGTGGCTTCAATTCGCCGAAGCGCCGGGCCTTGGCGTAAACCCGGTAGTGACCATCCTCGCCGACCGAACCGCCCTGGCGCAATTCTCCAATATATTCGCCGTTGCTTCCGGCGAGAAGGGTGGCAAGCGTATCCTGCGTGTCCGCCGGCTTCTTCGTGATGATATTGATGACACCGTTGACGGCATTCGCTCCCCATACGGACGCACCCGGACCGCGGATGACCTCGATACGGTCGATATCCTCCAGCACGAGATCCTGCATCGCCCAGTTCACGCCGGAATAGAGCGACCAGTAGACGCTCCGGCCATCGATCAGCACGAGAAGCTTGTTGGAGAACAATTGCTGGCCGCCGCGCACGCCGATCGCCCACTTGTCGGCGTTGATGCGCGCCACGCTGACACCGGGAACGAGCCGCAGCGCATCGGCGATGGTCGTGTATCCCGATTCGCGGATTTCCTCACCGGTGAGCACATGAATAGCCGAAGCGGTATCGCCGACGCTCTGCGCCTTTTTCGACACGGATGTGACCTCGATTTCCATCAGATCCTCGAGGTCGAGCAATGTCAGATCGTCGGTCGGCTCGCTCGCAAGACCGCCATGGGGCAAGACCGCCAGCAGGACGATCAGGGTGCCGCGCGCGAACAGGGATTCGGCCATCGGGCAGGCTCCGTTACGGAATAGAAATTCTACCTATAGGGGAAAATTTATATTGGTAAATCCCTTTTTGCACTAGATGCATGGATTATGACCTGCAGGCGAATCCTGCGACGGATGCGAACCTCCTTCCGTCAACACGCTGTTAACGGAAAGTTCACCCGAAGGTGGTTTCCTGACGGCTGAACATATGAGTGATCCGTCTTCTGCCCCGACTTTCCTGTCCCGACGAGGCTTGCTTGGCCGCAACACAACATCTACCCGATGCGGACACGGTATCGCCGACGATGTCCGGCGAGATGCGGCGTCCATTGGTGCTGGTTGCCGATGACGACGAGATGAACCGCTTTCTCTGCCGTGAATCGCTCGAAGCCGCCGGCTTCGACGTGATCGAGGCGACGGACGGGTCCGAGGCCCTTGAGCGCGCGGGCCGGGAGCGGCCGGACATCATTCTCATGGATGTCATCATGAGCCCGATGGACGGCCTGACGGCCTGCCGCGACCTTCGCCGTCATTCCACGCTGAAGAACACGCCGCTCGTGATGATGACCGGAAGCGGCGACAACAGGGCCGTGGCCAGGGCATACGAGGCCGGGGCCACCGACTTCATCAACAAGCCCATCTCCCCGATCCTCCTCAATCACCGCCTGCGCTACGTCCACCGCGCGAGCCGGGCGTTCGACGAACTGCAGGCGAGCCGCGAGGAACTGGCGAAGGCCCAGCGCATGGCGCGGCTCGGAGCGATGGTGATCGAACTTCCGGACAATATCGTGCATATCAGCCGCGAGGCGGCGCTGGTGCTCGCTCGCAATGATGACATGCGGGACATGCCCGTCACCTCGCTGCTGCGGCGATTGACGCTTGCCGATCTTCGCCGGGTGGTCAAGGAATTCTCCGATGCGGTCCTGCTTGGCGAACCGCTTGCCACCGAGATGCGGTTCCGGCGCCCGGGTGGCGGTGTCCTGACCCTGTCGGTGCGTGCCGAGACGGAGATCGTCAACGATCAGCCGGCCCGGATCCGCATGATCGTGCAGGATGTGAGCGAGCTCAAGGAAGCCGAGGCGAGAGTGCGCTATCTCGCGCATCACGATGTTCTGACCGGACTGGCCAACCGGCACTTCTTCAACGAGCAGATCTCCCATGCCATGCAGCAGGGCAATGGCCGTCGGCTGCGCAAGGGTGCACTGCACCTGATCGACCTCGACCGCTTCAAGGAGGTCAACGACACGCTCGGCCATGCGGTCGGCGACCAGCTTCTCAGGGATGTCGCATCGCGGCTCAGCGATACCCTGCGCGGCGGCGATTTCCTCGCGCGCCTCGGCGGCGACGAGTTCGCCATCATCCAGAATCACCTGAGCAGCGACGAGGACGCCCTTTCCTTTGCCGAACGGCTGCTTGCGACATTCGACCGGTCATTCCCGATCCACGGCCACCGCGTGACCTGCGGTGCGAGCATCGGCATCATGCCGTTTCGATGCGGTGAAATGAGCTGCGAGAACCTGCTCGCCCGCGCCGATCTGGCGCTCTACAGCGCCAAGCGGGAGGGACGCCGGACGGCACGGATCTTCGAGGCGTCGATGGACCATGCCCTGCGCCTGCGCAAGCAGGTCGAGCAGGACGTTCGCGACGGATTCGACCGCGAGTGGTTCGAGCTTCATTTCCAGCCACAGTTCGGCACCCACTCCGGCAGCCTTGCCGGCGCCGAAGCATTGCTGCGGCTTCGCCATCCCACACGGGGCATGGTGGGACCCGAGAGTTTCGTACCCGTGGCCGAGGATGTCGGGCTGATCCTGCCGCTCGGCCGCTGGGTCATCCGCGAGGCATGCCGGCGGGCGTCACGCTTTGTCGTGAACGGACGCCCGCTTCGTGTCGCGGTCAACCTGTCGGCCCTGCAGCTCAAGGACCGGGACCTCCTGCCGGCCATCGAGAGCGCCCTTGGCGATACCGGCCTGCCACCCGATTGCCTCGAGATCGAGGTGACCGAGAGCATGATCATGGAGGATCCGGCGCATGCCGCCGACATTCTCGGCCGGATCCGTGGCCTTGGCGTGGCGATTGCCATGGATGATTTCGGCACCGGCTACTCGTCATTCCAGCAGCTGCGCAATTTCCCTCTCGACCGGATCAAGATCGACCGCGCCTTCATCAACGATGTCGACACCGACCGCGAGGCCGAGGCCATCGTCCACACGATCCTCGAACTGTGTCGCACCCTCGGCCTGCATTCCACGGCCGAGGGTGTCGAGACCGAAGGCCAGCTCGAGGCCCTGAAGCGGCTCGACTGCGAGGAGGTCCAGGGCTTCCTTCTCGCCCGCCCGCTGGAACCTGCCGCCTTTCTGGCATTCATCGAACCATCGGGCAGCCGGCCGCCGATACCTTCCACGACATTGCCGGGGTGCCACGACCACAACCAGCGCGCAGCGGCGTTCCGCTGAAGCCGGCCCCGCTGACCCTCCGACCCGATCGAAATGCGGGAGCGAACCTGCATGCCGCAGCAAATCCTTGCGCTGGTGCGGATTTGAGCGGAAAGATCGTGCTGATGAGGAACGGGCTCAGGGAGGAATCCATGGGATATGCCAGCGCCGGAACAACCGAGGCGGGAACCATCCCGATCATCGACATCCGTGCCCTGCGTGACGGTGACGACCGGAAAGCGGTGGCCCGCGAACTTCATCGTGCGAGCCGTGACGTAGGCTTCATCTATGTGAGCCATCACGGCATCGACGATGCCGAGCTCGCCGCAGTCCGCGACACCGCCCTTGCCTTCTTCCGCCAGCCGCCGGAACTCAAGGAACAGGTGAGCGTGTCCAGCGCGCATCGCGGCTGGCTCGCCCGGGGCGGCGCCCGGATGCAGGACGATGCCCGCGCCGATCTCAAGGAGAGCTTCATCTTCGGCCACGAGGAAACCGACGGCAGCCTGCCCGACGACCATCCCCTGCGCGGCCCCAACCGCTGGCCGGACAACATGCCGGAATTGCGCGATGCGGCGCTACGCTATTTCGAGGCGGCACATGACGTCGCCCATCAACTGATGCGCGGATTCGCACTCGGCCTCGATCTCGACGAGGATTTCTTCCTCAAGAGCACCGCAAGACCGCTCAGCCGGGCATCGTTCGTCTATTATCCGCCGCAACCCGAGGAGATGGGCCGTGAGCAGTTCGGCGTCGGCCCGCACACCGATTTCGGCGTGCTCACGGTGCTTGCCCAGGACAGCGTCGGCGGCCTGCAAGTGCAGCATGCCAATGGCGATTGGATCGCGGCACCACCGGTACCCGGCACGCTCGTCATCAACGTCGGCGACCTTCTCGCCCGCTGGACCAATGACGAATACCGCTCGACTCCGCATCGCGTGGTCAACAGCTCCGGCCGCGAGCGCCTGTCGCTGGTCCTCGCCTACGATCCCGAGCCGCAGACCCGCATCGATGCCGGCGAGATCTTCCCGGATGCCGAACTTCACCACGAGCCGATCACCTGTGGCGAGTATCTCGAATGGCGCTTCGCCAGGGCATTCGCCTACCGGAACCGCTGAAACACGAGGTCTTGCAGGAATAGTTCCGATCCGGTCGGGGCAATCCCCGAGTATCGGGAAACTCAGCCGGCAGACTGGTCGGCGCGGGGTTTCCTGCCAAGGGTCTGGGCGAGAATATCGAGATGCGCAGCGAGATAACCCTGCCGCTCGACGAAGATATGTCCGGCCAGCTTTTCATGCAGTTTCGGCAACGCATGAAACGGCACCGACGCGGCATAGTGGTGCTCGGCGTGATAGTTCATATTCCAGGCGAGGAAGCGCCACGGCGACGAGACGATGTTGGTACGGGTGTTGATCCGCATGTCCTCCACCTGCGGCCGTCCCACATGCTCGGTCATGCGGATCATGCGCATCACCGGTTCGGCCATGAACATGGGGAAGATCCAGTAGAACAGCGGTGCGGTCCAGCCGGTCGCCAGCATGACGAGGCCGATGACGGCATAGCCCGCAAGCATGAGCCTCGCTTCAAGCACGATGGCACCGCGCTCGCTCTCCGGGAGAAAGCGCCTTTCACCGTCCGTGATGCGACCGGCGGCGCGGCGCAGCAGTCCCTCGAACTGCGAATACCAGTAGGGAATGGAACTCACATAAAGGAGGTAGGTGCGAAACGAGACGGGAAGCTCGATCATCTCCGGGTCGCGGCCATGCAGATTCGTGTAGGTGTGATGGTCGCAATGCTCATAGCGGAAGAAGCGTGGCGGAATGACCAGGATGAAACCGCAGATATGTGCGAGCAGATTGCAGATCCAGACCGAGCGAAACGCCGTGTAGTGACTGCATTCATGCTGCAGGGCGAAATGGTGCACCACGACGATTCCGTGAATGAACATCGCCGGGATCAGCAACCATGGATTGTTGCCCGAGGCCCAGACGAGCGCGCCCGTGACCGTCAGCGTCACACACCACCAGAACAGCCGCACCAGCCCCGGACGGTCGGAGCGCTTCATGAGCGCCTTGAGATCGCGTCTCGAAACGGGAGCGCCATTGGCCATGGCCTGCGTCATGGGCGTGATCGGTGTCTCGATGGTGTCGGTCATGAAAGGCTCAGATCCCGATCTCGATTGCGGGATTGGCGAACAGTTCGGCCAGATCGGGATGGTCGCTCAGGGTCTGGCGCGCGCCCGGAATGTTTTCCGCGAGCAGACGACCATGGCTCCAGATCGGCACGCCATCCACGATGATCGTCGGATCGATGACATTCCATGAAATCTCGCCGGGCGCATAGTCGCCGCAGGTATGAAAATGGAGAATGCGCGGATTGCCGAACGCGGCACCGCCCCAGCGTTCGTAACCGGTTTCGGCTGGCCGCTCGTAGCGGCAGGCGGGATGGATTCCCGCATGGAATGAATGCACCACCCAGGGGTCGATACCGAAGCGCCCGGAAATCAGCCTGTAGTGCTCGTTGATCCGGGCGACTTCGGCATCATCGCCCGCAAAGCGCAGGATATGCCCCCTGTCGACGACTGCGCGGATGTCACTCGCCAGCGGCAACGCATAGGGATCGTAGAAGCGCGAGCCGGTGCCAAGAAGGAAACGCGACAGGACGACATTGCCACTGAACCGTCGTGCCGATACCGGCTTGGGCACGAGCATCGGAAAGCGGCGGATCGACACCTCGGCGACCTCACCCGGTGCAGCCGGCGTCGGCATGCCTTCGAGATCGGTACCGGCCGGGCAGGTGACGCGAATATGTCCTGCCGCATCGAACAGTTCGTCCACCGCCAGCTTGAAGCGGCAGAGCGCATCGTAGCTGGTGGCACCATAGGGCGAATCGAGCATGCCGATGTCGAGCGCGTAGGAAACCGCGAAACGCTTGCCGGCGGGGAGCCTGTGAAAGCGGATCTGGTCGCCGGCACGCGCGAAGAAGACCACATGATCGGCATCATCGAGCATGGCGAGCAATCGCTTCTCGTCCTCCTCTGTCCGAAGAGCGGATGCGACGACCGTCTTTCTGACATACATGCCGGCGTCGAGGGCCTCGTCGATCACCGCGGCCACCGAAGCGCTGTCGTAATAGTCGGCTTCCGCCGGTTCGGCGACGATGGTTATCCGGTCTCCCGGCCTTGCGCCAAGGCAGGCTTCCAGCAGATTTCGAGCGCCCGCACACCCGCTCATTCTTGTTGTTCCTTCTCGAGAAGACCCCGGCAGTCCGGACTTGTGTCCCGAACGCCCGCGACGACCTCCACCCAGCCTCTGCGATTTGCGCCCGATCGAACCACAAGGTCAAGGATCATCGCAGGAATCACCCGAGACCGGGCCGCGGCATTCGCCAACGATCCGCACTTGCCGTTGCCCGTCTCTTCAACTATACCGGCGCCGCTGGTCGACGGAGTGT
>JAGREZ010000225.1:1957-6119 GCA_020446285.1 Geminicoccaceae bacterium | reverse complement strand
GCAATTCGAGCGCGAGGTGCATGAATCCTACCAGCGGCAGGGTTCGAGGCTTCGCGGTACCGTGCGTGTCAAGAACGACGTGCGCGGCAGTTCCACCGTTTTCCAGAAGGTCGGCAAGGGAACCGCCTCGACCAAGGCGCGGCATGGCATGGTGCCGGTCATGAATGTCGATTTCAGCTCCGTCGAGGCGCAGCTGGTCGACTATTACGCCGGCGAATGGGTCGACAGTCTCGATGAGCTGAAGACCAACATCGACGAAAGGCAGGTACTCGCCAATGCCGGCGCCTTCGCTCTCGGACGAAAGACCGACGAGCTCATCATCGACGCCATGAATGCCGGCAGCATCTCCACCGGCCCCGCAACCTCCGGCCTGACGCTGGAAAAGGTCCTCGAGGCGTTCGAGATGCTCGGCGCCGGGGATGTGCCCGATGATGGTGAACGCTACGCCGTCGTCGGCTGGAAGCAGTGGTCGGGGCTGCTCGGCCTGCCGGAGTTCGCATCCGCCGAATATGTCGGGCAGGACAAGCTTCCCTGGCAGGCGGCACAGGCGAAGATGTGGCTCGGAACCTACTGGATGCCCCATTCCGGCCTTCCGCTCGATGCCGGTATCCGCACATGCTTCTGGTACCACAGAAGCGCCATCGGCCACGCCATCGGTCAGGATGTCATGACCGACATCTCCTGGCATGGCGACCGGGCCGCCCATTTCGTCTCCAATTCGATGTCCCAGGGCGCCGTGCTCATCGATGAGCCGGGCGTCGTCAGACTCCCCTGTCAGGAGGCATGAACATGACCTGTGATCCAAGGGATCTCAGTGCCCTTTCCTATGCCAACGGTTTCACCCTCTGGCATTACCGGACCGGTGACAGCGTCTCCCTCGTCGACGATGCGGGCTATTTCGACAGCGCCGCGCGCATGCTCCGGGTCGGCGACTTCATCTTCGTCAATGCGGACATGGACACATCCGCATCGCACGGCGTCCTCGTCGTGGTCGCCAACGACAATATCAGCGTCGACGTCACGAATGTCGTCGCCTTCGGAACCCTGAACAGCGACTGACGCCGCCTGATGGCGGTGCCGCACCCCTTTTTTGCCGGATCCATCCATGGCGCAAAGGGGTGCGGACCGCGCGTTCTCTCCCAGCCGACACGATCGTGACCGACGGACCCGCCGGCCGGTCCGTTCGTGCGGCGATCGGAAATGGCCGAGACAATGACCGATATCGACATCTGTTCCATGGCCCTGCTCAAGCTTGGCGCGTCATCCATCGAGAGCTTCGACGAAAGCAGTGCCGAGGCCGAATTCGCGAGCCGGCTCTATGGCGTCACCCGTGACGCCCTGATGGTTTCCCACCCGTGGAATTTCACGCTGCGCGAAGCCGGGCTCGAACGGGATGACGGCGAGCCCGAAGGAGGGTTCGCCTGTGCCTTCCGGCTTCCGCCGGACTTCCTTCGCAGCCTTTCGGCCGGCCATCCCGGACGGGGACGCGGCCTGATCTTCAGGATTTCGGGATCGAGACTCCTCTGCGATGCGGAGCGCGTTTCCCTCACCTATCAGCGCCGGGTCGATCCGGACCTGTTTCCGCCGCATTTCCTCCAGGCACTGGTGGCACGGCTGGCGGCGGAACTCTGCATACCCGTGACGGAATCGACATCGCGGGCACAAGCACTCCAGAGCCTCGCCCAGGCCGAGCTGCGTCATGCCAGACTGATCGACAGCCAGCAGACGCCGCCCGCGGCCGTCGAGGATTTCACGCTCCTGAAGGTCCGGGCGTGATGACGATCCTGAGCACGACCAAGACGAATTTCACATCCGGTGAAATCGATCCCGCCCTCGCCGGCCGCATCGACATACAGGCATGGCAGGACGGGGCGGCCCTCCTGCGCAACGTGATCGTCCGCTCGAGTGGCGGCGTGGCCCGGCGACCCGGAACACGGCTGGTCGTCGAACTGCCCGATGCACGGCGACTCATCGCCTTCGACGTCGAGGGCACATCCTTCATTCTCGCACTCGCGCCCGGAACGATGACCGTCGTCGAAAGCGACAGCATCGTCGAGAGCGACATTCCGACACCCTGGGACGCGACGATGCTCGGGGAACTCACCTGGACACGCATCGACCGGTCGCTTCTGGTGTGTCATGGCGACGTGCCGCCGCAACTGGTCACGCGAACGCCGTCGCAGAGCTGGACAATGGCCCCCATCGCCTTTGCCGTCGCCGCCGAAGATGGCGTGACACCGCCGATCCTCCAGCCCTGCAGCCGTTTCGCCGGACCGGAGGTGGCACTTCAGGCAACCGATGTCGGCGTCGCGCGAGAAAGTTCCGAGAGTATCCCGGCGGGATCGCTGGTTCGCCTCACCGCCAGTGGCCCGGTCTTTTCGGCCGGCCACACGAATACGATCATCCGCCTTCACGGCCGTGAAATCGCGATCCAGTCGGTGGCTTCACACAGCGAAGCCTTCGGCATGGTCCGCCAGCCGCTCATCGACGGCCGCGCGACACGCCAATGGGACGAACAGACCTTCAGTGCCGCGCGCGGCTGGCCGGTGGCGACCAGCCAGCATCAGGACCGTCTCGTCCTCGCCGGCGGACGGTCGGCACCGGATCGCGTCGTCTTTTCCCGAACTGGCAGACCGTTCGATTTCGATCCGGGGACCGGACTGGACGACGAAGCTTTCGGGTTTTCGCTGCGCGGCGACCGGCAACATGCCATCCGCCAGCTCGTTTCGGGACGGCGGTTGCAGATCCTGACCGATTGCGGCGAATGGGTCGTATCCGGCGCACCGCTCACCCCGACGACGGCCCAGGTCAGCCAGCAGACACATGTGGGCTCGCCGAAGGACCGGCAGATCCGGGCGACCGGTATCGACGGCGTCACGCACTTCGTCGGCGGCTCGCTGCGCGACCTTCGGGAATTTCTCTACACGGACACCGAACAGGCGTTCCAGGCGCCCGACATCGCCCTTCTGTCCCGTCATCTGATGGTCGATCCGGTCGACATGGAATTCGATCCCGCGAGGCGCCTTCTCGCCATCGTCCGCGCGGACGGTCGCATGGCTTGCGTGAGTATCGACCGGAATGCGAACATCGTCGCCTGGACGTTGCAGGAAACCGCCGGCAGTTTTCGCGCCGTGGTCACTTCCGGGCACACCCTGTTCACACTGGTCGAGCGGTCGTCGGGCACCTGGCTCGAAGCCTTCGACGATGCCCTGCGGCTCGATGGCTGCCTCGTCCTGAGCGCGGACAATGCCTCGGTTCACTGGAACGGGCTCGAAGCTCTTCTCGGCGAGGAGGTGCTCGTCATCGGTGACGGCGACATCGTCGCCGATACGGTGCTCGCCGCCGGGGACATCCTGCTCGCGGAGCCCGCAAGCGAACTCGTGGTCGGGCGCCCGTTCGTTCACCGCATCGAGGCGCTGCCGCTCGCCATGCGTTCGGGCAACGGCCAGAGCGCGGACCCGCTCTACAGGCCGGTCCGCTACAGCTTCCGCGTGCATGAAACCACGGCACTTCACGTCGATGCCGGTCAGGGTTCGCGACAGCTCCTCTCGCGGGGAACGAGCGGGCCGCCAATGACCGGCCCAATGACCGGTGATGTCACCATGCGGGCATTCGGCTGGCGCCGAGGCTACGCGGCGCGGCCCTGGACCATCACACAGCGTGAACCCGAACCGTTCGCGCTTCTTTGCGCAACGACAGAAATGAAGGTGAGTGAATAATGGGTGGTATGAACAATCTGGCCGCGATCGGCATGAACATGGCGCTCACCCAGGAGGCGCGCCGCAGGGATGACCGCAAGGCGCGCAAGGAGCGCACCCGTAAGATCGCGGAACTCGATGAAAAGACGGCAAAGGCCGTGCGCAGCGAGCATGAGGCCCTCGCGGCCCGGATCGCGAGCGCGCGGGCACGGGCCGGAGCGGCGGGAACGGGAACGACGGGCGGCGCCATCGACGCTCTCGTTCGCGGGCTGGAACAGGAGACCGAAACGGATATTGCCGGACTGATGCAGGAACGAAGGAACAGGGTCGAAGGGCTCCTGCAGTCGTCCGCCTCCGGCCGCAAGCGAAATCTCCTCGATTTCGCGTCCGTGCTTTCCGGCTTTCCCGCGAAACGGGGGCGTGGATACCGATCGCTCCTGGACTGATTCCATGGCCGATTTCCC
>JAGREZ010000225.1:0-1902 GCA_020446285.1 Geminicoccaceae bacterium | reverse complement strand
TTCGTGCGGGCGTGGAACGAGCACCAGATGCGCAAGACGCCGAACTTGCACCGGATGATGGCCGACTGGCTGGAAGACAGCCTGAGAGACGGCCATCAGGATCTGCTGATGCTGGTTTTCCGTGACGCCGGAAAATCCACCCTGGTGGGCCTCTACTGCTCCTGGAGGCTCTGTCTCGAACCCGATCTGCGCATCCTCGTGGTCGCGGCCGAACATCATCTCGCCTGCCTGATGACCCGCAACATCCGGGCCATTCTCGAACGGCACCCGATGACGGAGCACCTCCGGCCCTGCGTGAAGGAGGAATGGTCCGTCGACCGCTTCACCGTCGCGCGCCGAACCACGCTTCGCGATCCGTCGGTCCTTGGAAAGGGCGTCAGCGGCAACCTGACCGGATCACGCGCCGATATCGTCATCTGCGACGATGTCGAAGTGCCGAATACCGCGGGAACCGCCATCAAGCGATCCGAACTCCGGCGCCGGCTCGGCGAGTTGCGTTTCATCACCGTTCCCGGAGGAACACGGCTCTATATCGGCACTCCGCACACTCACGACACAATCTATCTCGACCGGCCCGGCACGTCATCCCGAGCCACCGGTCCGGACAACACACACAAGGCCTTTCTCGGCGGGTTCCATGTGCTCAAGCTTCCTGTCCTCGACAAGGAGGACCACAGCATATGGCCGGAGCGCTTCTCGCTGGAAATGCTCCGGCGGATGCAGGAGGAGACCGGGCCCGCACGTTTTCAAAGCCAGATGATGCTCGAACCCGAGACCCTCGAGGATTGCAGGCTCGATCCACACAAACTGCTTGTCTACGACGGCGAGTTCGAGGTCCATCGATCGCAGGGAATTCCCGAACTCCGGATCGCGGGCAGGCGCATGCTTGGCGCATGCTGCTGGTGGGATCCGTCCTACGGAAAGCCTGCAGTCGGCGATTCCAGCGTGGTCGCCTGTGTTTTCACGGACGAGGCCGGCCATTACTGGCTGCATGACATCGCCTATCTCGAATTCGATCCGGCCCTCGTGCCCGAGGTCGACGAGGCAAGCCAGCTCTGCCGGCTGGTGATCGAGTTTGCACGCAAGAACGAGCAATATGCGGTCACGGTCGAGAACAACGGCATCGGACGGTTCCTGCCGGGCATCCTTCGCCGTGAAGCCGACCAGTTCGGTCGCGGCTGGCTCACGGTGCAGGAACATCGCTCCAGCCGGTCGAAGGAGACACGCATTCTCGAAGCCTTCGATCCGGTCCTCGCCGCGGGCCATCTGCATGTCCATCGGCGGGTTCTCGACACACCGTTCCTCGCAGAGCTGAGCGAATGGACACCCGCCGGCGGCTCCGCCGATGACGGCCTCGATGCGGTGAGCGGCTGTCTGACGATGCAGCCCTTGCGGATTTCCCGCATCGCCAACCCCTTGCGAAAACCCGACTGGCGCGGCGCCGGTGGCGGACTGCGCGTTCAGCAGGAGTTCAGCGTATTCTGACTGACGCGCGCCATCGGGGCAGCCGGTGCGCGCCAGGTGCATCATGACGCTTGGCAGGCACCCGGCACGCACGCAATGAATAGACAGAACGGCTTGCGGGCGCTGTGATCTGCAACACCCCGCCTGTCGGGCGAGGCGGATCGCGCCGGTGCTGGTCAACACCGAAGCCATGCGATATTCCTGCCGGCATGGAATCGCTTTCATCCGTCCCGATCGACAGAGCCGACCTGCGCCGTCTCATCGGCGAACCGCATTTTTCCCGTGGTGCCGCATATGACCGTCGCGGGATGGTTCTTGCGGCCGAACTCGATGCCAGCCGCAAGCATGCAAAGGGCACCGTCGCGGGAACGGAGCGAAAACCCTATACCCAGGACATCACGCTGCTCTGGCATCCGGCCGGCCAGCTGCTGCGCATCG
>JAGREZ010000224.1 GCA_020446285.1 Geminicoccaceae bacterium | reverse complement strand
CGGATCTCGCCCTTCCTGATGTCGAAGCTGATGTTGGAGAGCGCCACCACACCGCCGAAGAGAAGGGTGATGTCATCGACCTGAAGAAGAGTCTCGCCGATGGTGCGCCTGCGCCGGACCGGATCGGAGCCTGCCGGGACGTCACTCATGCCGACAGCGCCTTCGCGGCATGCCCGTCCTCGAGCCTGCGGATTTCGAGATTCGCCTGGATCCGGCCCTTGCGGCCATCCTCGAAGGTGATCTCGGTCTCGACGAAGATGCTGTCCTCATCGCCGTAAAGGGCATCGATCAGGTCGGCATAGCGCTCGTCGACGATATTGCGGCGCACCTTGCGGGTCCGGGTGAGCTCGCCATCGTCGGGGTCGAGCTCCTTGTAGAGGAGAAGGAAACGGCGAACCTGCTGCGCTTGCGGCAGGGAGGCATTGACCTCGCGCACCGCATCCTCGAGCAGCGCGCAGACCTTCGGGCTGGCGGCGAGATTCTGATAGTTGGTGAAAGCGATGCCATTGGTCTCGGCCCATTTGCCCACCATCGAATAGCGGATGCAGATGATGGCCGTCAGGAACGGGCGGTCATTGCCGAACACCACCGCCTCGGCGACATGGGGCGAGAACTTGAGCTTGTTCTCGATGAATTGCGGGCTGAACCGGTCGCCCGCACTCGTGGTCGCGATGTCGCTGATCCGGTCGATGATGGTGAGCCTGCCGGCCTCGTCGAAGAAACCGGCGTCGCCCGTGCGCATCCAGCCATCGCCGGTGAGCGTCTCGGCGGTGGCCTCCTCGTTCCGGAAATAGCCCTTGAACATGCCCGGCGTGATCGTGTGGATCTCGCCCACGCCGCGAGGATCGGGATCGTGGATCCGGACCCTGCAATCGCTGAACGGAATGCCGGAGGTATCGAAGTCGATCTCCCTGCCGGTCTGCAGGGTGTAGGCACCGGACAGTTCGGTCTGGCCGTAGAGCTGGCGAAGCGGCACACCCATGGCGAGAAAGAACCGGAACGTATCGGGTCCGGTGGCCGCACCGCCGGTCGCAGCCGACCTGACCTTGCTGAAGCCGAGCCGGTCACGAAGGGCGCCCATGAGCAGCCATTCGGCGATCCGGCTGCGACGCCCGCGTTCGATGGCACGCATGCCGCGTTCGACACAGCGATCGAAGATCCAGCGGCTGAGCGGTCCGGAATCGAGAATGCGGGTGCGCATGTCCGCCGCCGTCTGTTCCCAGACACGGGGCGCGAGGAGGAGGTGGGTCGGGCCGATCTCGCGCATGTCCGCCATGGCGGTTTCCGGGCTTTCCGGAAAATTGACCCGGATGCGCGAGAGAAGCGGCATGCCGATCACATAGACCTGCTCCATGATCCACGGGAGCGGCAGCATGCAGACATATTCGTCGGTGGGCTCGCGCGGGTCGGCTTCGAGATAGCGGCAGAGATGGGTAAGAAACGCGCCCTGGCCGAGCATGGCCAGCTTGGGGTGGGAGGTCGTGCCCGATGTGGTGCAGAGGATGCCGACATCCTCGCCCGTGCCCTTGGCGATCTCCTCCTCGAAGAGACCGGGCCGTTCTCCCGCGAGGCGCTCCCCGCGCGCCTCAAGGTCGCTCCAGCTCACGAGGCGCGGGTCGTCATATTTGCGCATGCCGCGATCGTCATGATAGACGATCCAGCGGATCCGCCCGGATCGTTCGGCGACCTCGAGCATCTTGTCGACCTGTTCCTCGTCCTCCGCAACGACGATGCCCGATCCGGCATGGTCGAGGAGATAGCGGGCCTCGTCCGGCAGCACGTCCTCGTAGATTCCAAGGCTCATCGCCCCAGCCGAATGGCCGGCGAGCGCGCTCCATACCCAGTTCGGCCGGTTACGGCCGATGATCGCCAGCACGTCGCCCCGTTCGAGTCCGAGTGCCTTGAGGCCGAAGAAGATGCTCCGCACCGCGTTCCGGCAATCCGCCCAGCTCGACATGTTCCAGATGCCGAGATCCTTTTCCCGCATCGCCACCTCGTCTGGCCAGTTGGCGGCATTGTGCAGGAGCAGCTTGGGAAAGGTATCGAGCTCGTCGAGCGACGGCAGCTTCATTGCGGGCGGGCCAGCGAAACGCTGCCCCGGTGACAATGGGCCAGCGAAACGCTGCCCTGGTACGGATGGGCCAGCGGAACGCTGCCCCGGTGACGCCGCAGCGAATCAAGCCCGTGGCGACCGGAATCGGCGCCCGTTCGTTCCCGTTTCATCGTTTTCGAACGCCTCCCTGTTCTTGACGCGCCCGTTATGTTCGTTACTTGATGGCCTGTTGTGGTGGATGCGTCAACCGGGTGTGTCGCCCCCGGGTTCCGGGCCGCGACGGATGGCGGCGGGTTGCCGCCACACTGTCAGGCGGAGCGGGCACGCAGTTCCATGGAGCCGTGCCGCGTCACGAGACGGCTGTTGCCGTCGGGGAAGGTGGTGCAGACCTGATTGCGGCCGGCACGCTTGGCGACATAGAGGGCCTCATCGGCACGCGCCACGAGCTCCTCGATGCCCACATGCGTGCCCTGGGTGGAGGCGAGGCCGACACTGACCGTGAGCGGCATGCCGTCATTGCCCGTCTCGATGGCCGCCCGCAGGCGTTCGGCGGCGATGGTCGCGGCGTGCATGTCGGTCTGCGGCATGAGGATCACGAACTCGTCGCCGCCATAGCGCGCGGCGTAATCGCTCTGCCGGAGGCACTGGCGAAGGGCGCGGGCCAGCTGCTTGAGGGCGAGATCGCCCCGCGCGTGACCCTCATTGTCATTGAGCTCCTTGAGCCCGTCGACATCGACGAACAGCAATGCCAGCGGTTGAGCGTGCCGCCGCGATAGCGCCATCGCCTCTCTCGCGCGTTCGACGAAACTGCGCCGGTTGCCGAGGCCGGTCAGTTCATCCGTATTGGCGAGCCGGCTGAAACGGTTCTCGGCAATGGTCTTTCGCTCGATCTCGATCCGGAGTTGATCGCGCTGTTCGGTCAGAAAGCAGATCACCTTGATCGCGATGGCTATCACCGGGACCGATGCAACCGCCGGAAGAAGTGTGACGAGCCAGGCATTCATCGCCACAGGCGCACCGCTCCACAGGGCGGAAATCGACAACACACCCGCCAGAAGCAATGAAACGACACTCGTCAGGGCCATTCCCAGCAACAACACCACGAATCTGTTGCTGTTTTCGATGATGCCCTGGATACGACGGATCCGTGTGCGGGTCTCGCCGGGCGCCGCCGAGCCGCGGGCCTCCCGGAAATCGCAAGCAATGAAGTGCCGACTGTCGGACAAGTTTCCGAACTCCAGCTGGGTGTCCCGATTGATTTCTCATTTGCCCAGAGAAACTGGAACATCCATATCATCTTCCCGTTGAGAAGGACAGATGTAAATCGACAGTTGAAATGTTGTATTGCAGAAAAGTGGAGACGGATGAACTTGAATTCGCCTAAAAGTAGAAATCAATATTTCAACTGCAACTTGTGATCCGTGATCGAATTGATGCTCTCCCTGTGGGAGACATATATCGTGGTACGCGAATGTCGGTGGTTGCGGATGTTCCCGAGGACCTGCCTTTCGGTTTCCGCATCGAGCGCCGATGTCGCCTCGTCGAGGAGCATGACCGGCCTGTCGAGCAGGATGGCGCGGGCGATCGACAGGCGTTGCAGCTGGCCGCCGCTGAGATGGATGCCGCCGGCGCCGAGGCGGGTATCATAACCCCGCTCGAGATGCCCGATCACATCGTCGATCATGGCCAGCCGCGCCGCATGCCGGATTTCCGCGAAGCTTGCGTCGGGGCGGCCATAGGCGATGTTGGCGGCAATCGTGTCATCGAAGAACCAGCTTTCCTGGGCGACGAGCGCCACGGACCGGCGCAGGTCACCGGGTGCGATCCTGCGAATGTCGACACCATCGAGCATGACCTCGCCGGCGCGGACGTCGTGCAGGCGGAGCACGAGATCGAGCAGGGTCGACTTGCCACAACCCGAGGGGCCAGTGATCGCCCAGTGTTCACCGGCGGTTATGGCGAGATCGAAATCCCTGAAAACGGTGCGCGTGCCGTGGGCGAAGGTGACGCCGCGAAAGCGGATCGCGCCCTGCACCGGGTTGCGGAGTATGGCGGGATGCGCCGGAAGGTGCATGGTCCGCGGCCGGTCGATCAGCGCATAGATGCGGCCCGCCGCCGACAGGCCCTCATGCAGCATCGTGTTCAGCTTGGCGATCCGCTTCATCGGCTGATAGGCCATGAGCATCGCGGTCAGGAACGAGAAGAACGTTCCGGGTGTCGTCTTTCCGCCCAGCACCTGCCAGCCGCCATAGAGGATGACGAGGCCGATCATGAACCCCGTCACGAGTTCGACACTTGGCGAAGCGAGCGCGCGAAAGCGTGCGGCCGCGAACTGCACGTCGCGGAAACGGTCGATCATGTCCGCGACGATACCGCTCTCGCGATCCTCCTGACCGTCCGCCTTCACCTGACGGATGGCTTCGAACCCCTGTTCGAGGCGTGCCGTCAGGCGGCCCATCTGTTCCTGTGCTCCAAGCGTGAGCTGCCTGACGCGCCGGCCCATGCGCAGGAGCGGCAGCACGGCGACCGGAAAGGCGATGGCGGCGATGCAGGCAAGCAGAACATCCTGATAGAGCATGAGCCCGATCAGGCAGAGAAGGGTGAGACCGTCGCGGATGAAACCCGTGAAGACATTGGAAACCGTCTGCCTGAGCAGTGTCACGTCATAGGTCAGGTGCGAGAGCAGGGCGCCCGTGCCCCGGTCGCGGAGCCAGGCGAGCTCATCATGGACGAGCCTGTCGAACAGGCGTTTCTGCAGATCGGCAATGACATCGAGCCCGACCCGCGCGAGCTGCATTTCCTCGATATAGCCCGCGGCCGCCTTGACGATCACGGCAAGGACGATAGCGAGCGGCACGGCCGCGAGCATGAACGGGTCACGGTCGAGAAAGACACGGTCGAGCGCCGGCTGGACGAGCCATGCCTGGGTCGCGGTGGACAGCCCGGCAAATATCGCGGCGATCAGTGCGAGCGCAATCCGCCGCCTGTGCGGACGAAGCTCCCCCGTCGCGATGCGCCGGAACAATGCCCGCCATGATGACGGAGACATGTCCCCCGTCGGCGGGGCAGGTGCCGGATCGCTCAGCGGATCAGGCTTGGTTCAGCGGTGGTACTTCCAGACATGGGCCGGCGGGAAGTTCCAGAGGACGAATTTCGCGAGCTTGCTCTTGACGCCGAGCTTCGCCGCCGGGATCGCCGAGACGGGCGAGTAGCTGTATTGCAGCATGAAGCCCTTGTCCTTCATGGCGGACATGGCCTGACGGACGATTGCCTGCTGGAACTCGAACGGCATGCCAACCACCGGAAGACCGGAGATGACGGTGGACACCTCGCCGATGTCATGATGTGCGAGGATCTCGTCGAGCCGGGTTGCGTCACCCTGGATGACCCGCGTTCCGGGGAAGCGGTCGCGGAGATACTCGAAGAGATGCGTCTCGAGTTCGATGACGATGATGTTCTCGCGGGGAATGCCGCGCTCGATCAACCCCTGGGTAATCGCACCCGTACCGCCGCCGAGCTCGACGACATAAGTGCCGGGCTGCCATGCGACCTGTCCCGCAATGGCACGCGCGAGGGATCGGGACGACGGGAAGACGGATCCCATCGATTTCGGCGAACGCAGCCACTGGCGAAAGAAGACCTCTCCCTCGCGAATCAAGCTTCCCGGTTGCATAGAATTCGTCCTCCAACCTGCGCCGTTTCCTGCGCCTGCGCGATCACCATGTTCTTTCGGCCGGTAACACCCGTTCCCCGAACGACCGCGCGAACCCGTTCCGCGCCCACCGTTATAGCCGCGCTGAGGTGTTAATAATCGTACTGAAGCCGGGCGCGCAAGGCTCCAGTGACACAATTGTCATATCTTTGACATCACTGTGCGCGGCAGAAGCTTGCCGACAACACCGACCGCGACATTGAGCATGGCGAGATCGGGACGTTCGGCGGCCTCGATCTCCTCGAGCAGTGCGCGATAACGGTCCACCGAAACGAGGCTCTCGCCGATCCAGCGATCGACCTCGCTTTCGCTCGCCTGCGTATCCTCGCCACTGACACCGGCCGCGAGCGCCGCCGCCGTCAGCTGTCTGAGCGATTCGGCGAGCTCGTCTTCGAGTGCGCTCAGCGCCATCCTGTCCCAGCGCGAGGTGATGGGCGCGCGCTGGATCTGGCTTCGCAGCCAGGTGAGGTTGAGCTGGGCGTCGAGCGCGAAACACACCCGCGCGACGTCGAGCGTGTCGCCACCTCCGGCCCGTTCGGGCGATTGCGCAACGGTGACGATGTCACATGCGGCGAGAAGATGGGGCAGGCCCGCGACCGCGCGTGCGAGCTCCGGCGTGGCGCCCGCTTCGACATAACCGGCGACGGTACCGTTGAGGATGATCGCCTGTGGTCTGGCGAGCAGGCCGTCGAGATTTTCCATGATCTCGGCGATCGACGGGCGAAAGCGGGCGACCGTTTCGCGCAGGCTGATCCGGCCGACGGTCTGCGCCACGAACCAGCGCGTACCTCTCACGAGCGTGTCGCGCGCCTCGTTGAGCATGGCGATCTGCTGGTCGGAGGGAACGTCGAAGCCGAGGGCCTCGATGTCGGACCAGAGCGGCAGCAGCGCGAAACTGTCGCGGGTCACGACATAGGCCATGGCGATCTGTTCGAGTTCGGCGCCGGTCTCGTCCTCGAGTTCGCTCATGAACACGTCGAGGCCGCGATTGACGATGCTGTTGGCAATCCAGGTGGCCACGATCTCCCGGCGCAGGCGGTGACCGGCGATGCGTTCCTGAAAACGCCGGCGCAGCGGACGCGGAAAATACTTGGCGATGTCGACAAGGAAATATTCGCGATCGGGCAGTCCGGTGGCGAGCAGATCGGCATAGAGCGTCGTCTTGCCGTAGGCGAGAAGGACGGCCGCTTCGGGGCGGGTGAGCCCGGTGCCCGTCTGCCGGCGTTCGGCGAGCTCGCCATCGGTGGGCAGGAGCTCGATCCTGCGGTCGAGCCGGCCCGCCCGTTCGAGCTTGCGCATCATTCGCTGCTGGGCGTCGAGCATGGCGGCCGCACGGGCACCGGTCATGCTTAGCGCCAGATTCTGCAGGATATTGTCACGCAGGCAGAGCTCGCCGACCTCGTCGGTCATCTCGGCCAGCTGCACATCGCGCTGCTTCATGGTCATGTCGCCGCTGGCGACGACATCGCCGAGCAGGATCTTGATGTTGACCTCGTGGTCGGAGCAGTCGACGCCGGCGGAATTGTCGATGAAGTCAGTGTTGATGCGTCCGCCATTGGTGGCGATCTCGATGCGCCCGCGCTGGGTGATGCCGAGATTGCCGCCCTCGCCGACGACCCTTGCGCGAAGCTCGCAGCCATCGATGCGCAGGCCATCATTGGCGCGGTCCTGGGCATCGGCGTGGCTTTCACCGGAGCCCTTGACATAGGTGCCGATACCGCCGTTCCACCAGAGATCGACGGGCGCCTTGAGAATGGCGTTCATGAGCTCCATCGGCGCCATCTCGCCGGTCTCGATATCGAGCGCCTTGCAGATCTCCGGCGAGAGGGTGACGGATTTCGCGGAGCGCGGGAAAATGCCGCCACCCCGGCTGATGAGGTTGCGGTCGTAATCGTCCCATGACGAACGCGGAACGTCGAACAGACGCTGGCGTTCGGCAAAGCTCGTGGCCGGGTCGGGATCGGGATCGAGGAAGATATGGCGGTGATCGAAGGCGGCGACGAGGCGGATATGTTCGGAGAGAAGCATGCCGTTGCCGAACACGTCACCCGACATGTCGCCGATACCGACGACGGTGAAGGGTTCGGACTGGGTATCGATGCCCATCTCGCGGAAATGCCGCTTGACCGACTCCCATGCGCCCTTGGCCGTGATGCCCATGCCCTTGTGGTC
>JAGREZ010000024.1 GCA_020446285.1 Geminicoccaceae bacterium | reverse complement strand
TGGAAGCTCGTGCCCGGCGCCATCTCGTCGAGCCGCGACACGCAGCGCTTGTGTCGCAGGAGCGATTTCGGCGTCATGACGATGAGCGGCTTCCTGTAACTGCGATGCAGCTGCCGCCGGAGCATGTGGAAGAGATTGGCCGGGGTGGTCGGATAGCAGACCTGGATATTGTCTTCGGCGAAGAGTTGCAGGAAGCGTTCGAGGCGCGCCGAACTGTGCTCCGGCCCCTGCCCTTCGAAGCCGTGCGGAAGCTGGCAGACGAGGCCGCAGAAACGTTGCCACTTTTTCTCGCCGGCGGAAATGAACTGATCGAAATAGACCTGCGCGCCATTGGCGAAGTCGCCGAATTGCGCCTCCCAGATGGTAAGACAGTTGGGATCGGCGAGGCTGTAGCCATATTCGAAGCCGAGCACGCCCTCTTCCGAGAGGAAGCTGTCGATCACCTCGATCTTCGCCTGCTTGTCGGCGAGATGCATGAGCGGATAGTATTTTTCCTCCGTCTGCTGATCGTAGATCGTCGCATGACGGTGGGAGAAGGTACCGCGGCCGACATCCTGGCCCGAAAGGCGCACGGCGTACCCCTCGGTGAGCAGGGTAGCGAACGCCAGATGCTCGGCGGTCGCCCAGTCGATGCCCTCGCCGGATTCGATCGCCTTGTGCCGCTGGCCGATCACCCGCTTGAGACGGGGATGGACATTGAGACTGTCCGGCAAGGTCGTCATCTTCAGGCCGAACTCGCGGAGGCGCTCGACGTCACAGGCCGTGCTGCCGCGGTCATAATCGATCGGCGGCGGCTTCAGCCCGGCCCAGGCGCCTTCGAGCCAGTCGGTCTTGTTCGGCTTGTAGCTGCGGGCTGCATCGTGGGCCGCCTCGAGCTGCTTGTTGAAGCTGTCGACCAGTTCCTGACCGTAACCCTCCGGAACCACGCCGGTATCTTCCAGCCGACGTGCATAGACCTGGCGCACGGTGGGATGCTGGGCGATGCGCTTGTACATGAGCGGCTGGGTAAAGCTCGGCTCGTCGCCCTCATTGTGACCGTGGCGGCGATAGCACCACATGTCGATGACGACATCCTTCTTGAACTTCTGCCTGAACTCCACCGCCAGCCGCGAAACCTGCGCCACGGCCACGGGATCATCGCCATTGACATGGAAGATGGGGCACTGCACGCCGCGCGCTGTATCCGAGGGATAGGGCGAGGTGCGGGCATAGGCCGGACTGGTCGTGAAACCGATCTGGTTGTTGACGATGAGATGAATTGTCCCGCCGACGCGATAGCCGCGAAGCTCGGACATCTCGAGGCATTCATGCACGACCCCCTGGCCCGCGAAGGCGGCATCGCCATGCAGGAGAATGCCCATGATCCGCGAGCGCTCGGTATCGCCCTTCTGCTCCTGCTTGGCACGCACCTTGCCCATCACCACGGGATTGACCGCCTCGAGATGCGAGGGGTTGGCGGTGAGCGAGAGATGCACCTGCCTGCCGTCAGGCAATACCCGGTCGGTCGAAGTGCCGAGGTGATATTTCACGTCACCCGAACCGAGCACGTCATCGGTGACGACGCCGCCCTGGAATTCGGAAAAGATGGCGGCGTAGGGCTTGCCCATGACATTCGCCAGCACATTGAGGCGACCGCGATGCGGCATGCCGACGACGATTTCCTCGACACCCTGCTCGGCGGCCGTGCGAATCATCATCTCGAGCGACGGAATGGCACTCTCGCCGCCATCGAGACCGAAACGCTTGGTACCCGGAAACTTGACGTGCAGGAACTGCTCGAAACCCTCGGTCTCGGTCAGGTGTTCGAGGATCTCGCGCTTGTCCTCGGGCGCGGCGTCAAACGTGCCGCCGGCGCTTTCGATGG
>JAGREZ010000223.1 GCA_020446285.1 Geminicoccaceae bacterium | reverse complement strand
CTAATGGGAACTGAGCTTTTTTTTTTGGCGTGACATCCCCGAAGATGGCCCTCGCAACAGGGCCTCGCACATCCACCCGCAAACGAACGAACGTCGATGCTCCCGCTTCCGGACGCACCATGACATATCAGGCAGGCGACAATCCCATAAAAAATTCGTAGTATCCGACAGCATATATCGCCCATTCGAGCCATGATGGATCGGATTTTCGTCATAATTCGTCAAATAGTTTATTTAATGGTTGATTATACAACCAGAAGTTTATTATGCTTTGTCGGTCGTCTCCATTCCCGATGGAGTATAAATGTCCGAAAATACATCGTTAAATGGCACTCATGAAGATACCGACATCAAGATGGCAAGTCGCCGCCTGGCGGCCATTGTCGATGCCTTGCAGGAGGTAACCCATAATCACACCACATTGTTGACCTTGAGAACATTTCTCGCGGTCGGGATCCAGGAAGGCCAGGGCGTTACCGAAATCGCCGAACGGCTCGGCGCGGCCAATGCGACCATATCGCGACAGCTGCTCGATCTCGGCATTCGCAATCGCAAGCTCGAGGACGGTTTCGGCCTCGTCGAGCCACATGTGGATCGAAGCGATCTGCGAAAGCGCGCCTATTACCTGACAGGGAAAGGTCGCGAGGCAATGACCTACGTCGTTCGCCAGCTGATGAGCGACGAGGCGCTTCCACCCATCGCCACCTTTCGCGACGGGACCCGGTCTCCGTTGCCCTGAAAACGGCTCCGGCGCTTCGGGCCTGTACTGCACGATGCGCGAAGCCCTGGAAGGTGCCGGCGGCGGATCGATGCGATCATTCACACAGCTCCATCGATCCGCCGCGGCAACCTCGCAAACTGCCCGCGAGAGACTTGCCATTTCCTCGACGCTCGTAAATGCTCGTTCAGGCGATTGCATGCGGGAGAGGATGTCTTGGGGTGAGCGGCACGGAGAACGATGTTGCCGGACTGGCGACGCCGCCACCACCCGACCGCATGAAGCGGATGTGGCGGCAAGTCAGCGATATCCTGCTCTTTCTGGCGGGCGGCGGTTTGTGTGTCTGGGCGGTCTGGGTCGGCGCTGCCGGGATGGGATACAACTGGCAGTGGTATCGCGTGCCCCGCTACATCTACCGGGTGATCGAGGGTGAACTGATCTGGGGGCCGCTGATGCGCGGCCTTTTCGTGACGCTGGAGATCACCCTTTTCGGTGGCATGATCGCGATCGCGATCGGCCTCTGTACGGCACTGCTTCGCCTCTCCCGTTCGGCATCCGGCTATGCCATCGCCACGATCTATCTCGAAGCCGTGCGTAATACACCACTCCTCGTCCAGATGTATCTGTTCTATTTCGTTCTTTCGCCGATCATCGGCATCGAGCGGTTCTGGACGGGCGTGATCTGCCTGGCCGTGTTCGAGGCCTCCTTCATCGCCGAGATCATTCGAGGCGGCATCCTCTCCGTCGAACGCGGCCAGTGGGAAGGCGCATCCGCACTCGGGCTCCGGCCCTGGCAGGTCTATGCGCGCATCGTCCTGCCACAGGCCGTGCCGATCATGCTGCCACCGATGACCAGCGCAGTCGTCAATCTCATCAAGAACTCCGCCATCGTGTCGACGATCGCCATATTCGACCTCACCACCGAAGGCAGAAACGTCATCGCCGAAACGTTCATGAGCTTCGAGATCTGGTTCACGGTCGCCGCCATCTACCTCGTCCTGACCATCAGTCTTTCGCTTGTCGCTGCATGGCTCGAGAAAAGAAGCGGCATGTCACGATGAAAGAAACTACCTGAAGATTTCTGCATGAATATAAGTTCATAGGCAATTAACGTTACACGCTTACACCTTTCGGCGAGAATCAATCCTGTCATTGACTGGATATCGCACGAAAGGAACTGGAAATGTCGCGCAGGAAAATCACCGTTTCATTGCTGGTTGCGGGTCTGATTGCCACATCTGCAGCCATCGTCCCGGTTCTTGCGACCGAGTCCGGCAGCAAGCAGGTCGACAAGGTTGCCGAAGCGACCAGGCCGAAGGATGAAACCGCGGCGAGCCTCTTGAAGCTCTCGAATGAGGGATATCAGGCCATGCGCGGGATCCGGGCCGCTCGAATCGCCATATTCAACGGACAGCCGGAGCTCGCCACGACGATGCTGGACGAGGCAAGGGAAGCTCTCGCCCTCGCCCGAAAGGACGCGCCCGACTATGCGGTCAGAAGCCAGGTGAGCATCGGCGGCAAGGTGATCGAAAGGGAAGATGAAAGCGGCAGACTCGATCTCGTTCCGGTCGATGCCCAGGTCGCGATCGCCGACACCTTCGTGTCCACCCCCGAAAAGCAGGAGCATATCGCGAAGGCGAACGAACATTTCACAAGCGGCGAGCACGAGAAGGCCATCGAGGAGCTCAAGCTCGGCGAGATCGACATCAGCTACATGCGGATCCTGATGCCACTGACATCGACGCTGGACCATGTCGACAATGCGCTGGCCATGGTCGGGGACGGAAAATACTACGAGGCCAATCTCGTCCTCAAGGCGGCGGAAGCGGGCTATCAGTATGATACGATCCTGCTCGAAACGCCGATGTCGCTGACATCGGGGACGGATCATGCGGCGGACGCCGCTGGCGGTAAGGCCGAATAGCCACAACCCGGCAGCAGCTCTCCTTCGGCAAATCCCTCGACGGGCGGGTTATTCCCGCCCGTCTTTCCTGCTGCGCATCCCGCACTGCCCGAAGACTTTTTCCTACGACCCGCCGTATTGCTCTGCTAGGTTCGAGCCGGATGCCGGGGCAGCCGTCCGGGCGAGGGAATCCGCTGCGGCAGCAGGAGAGGAAACGATGCGAACAGCGAGAGCGGCACTCATCGTCGCAACACTTGTCGTCAGTCTGATAGCCGGATCGACGCGTGCGCAGGAGGCGCAGCAGGCCCTCTCGTCCGAGAGCGCCATCGAGGCCATCAAACAGCGCGGTACGATCCGCGTTGGCATGTCGACATTCGTGCCATGGGCGATGCGTGACAGAAATGGCGAACTCATCGGCTTCGAGATCGATGTCGCGAAAAAGCTCGCCGCCGACATGGAAGTCGACATCGAATTCGTTCCGACGGCTTGGGACGGCATCATTCCCGCCCTGCTCGCCGGCAAGTTCGATGTCATCATCGGCGGCATGTCGATCACGCCGGCTCGCAATCTCACCGTCAACTTCACCCTCCCCTATGCCAATTCCTCGATCGGCGTGATGGCCAGCAAGGAACTCGCGGAAGGCCTTCAATGGCCGGACGGCTACAACAGCCCCGATGTCACCTTCGCCTGCCGCCGCGGCGCGACGCCTTGCCTTTACATTCAGGAGAACTTCCCCAAGGCGACACTTCGCCAGTTCGATGATGATGGTCAAACCGAGCAGGAAGTGCTCAACGGCAATGCCCACGCCATGCTTTCCTCACAGCCCAAGCCGGCATTCGCCATTTATGACAATCCGGAGATGGTATTCTCGCCGACCGATGAGAAGATCGAGCCGAACAGCGAAGCCTTTGCCGTGCGCAAGGGTGATCCCGATGCACTAAATTTCTTCAATAACTGGATCATGCTGAACATCCAGTCGGGCTGGCTGCTGGAAACGCACCAGTACTGGTTCGGCGGTCGTCCGTGGGCCGATCAGGTCGCGCAATAGGCCACCCACCGGGAAACCCTCTGTCCGGCGGCGTTCCCGTAACGGCCGCCGCCGCTGACCGCCTGGTTTGCACGCATGTATCCCGACCCCGAAAGGCCACGCATTTTCGGCCGCATCGACGCCATCGTCATCGGGATGGTCGTCGCGGCCATCATTTACGTCTGGTATCGCGTCTCGGACGTTCTGGTCTACAAATGGAACTGGAATTTCCTGCCTCAAGTGCTGATCCGTCATGACGAGCAGTTCGGATGGTGGGTACCCAATGTCCTGCTCGAAGGGCTGCTCACCACCATACGAATCTCGATCTGGTCCATGGCTCTCGCCTGTGCGCTCGGCCTCGTGCTCGGCATCCTGGCGACACGCGAGCGCCTCCTGCCACGCCTGACCGCACACGCCTATGTCGGCCTCATCCGCAACATTCCACCTCTTGTTTTCATTTTCGTTTTCTATTTCTTCATCTCGTCGCAGATCGTTCCGGCATCGGGCATCGACAGCTGGGCGCGCGAGTTGGGCGATGGCGGAAAATCGGTCGTCAATCTCCTCCTCGGTCCCCCCGAACTCTTCGAGAACCTGATTTCCGGCGTTCTCTGCCTTGCGATGTTCGAAGCTGCCTACATCGCGGAGATCATCCGTGCCGGTATCCGTTCCATTCCTGACAGCCAGCGGGAATCGGCGGCCGGCCTCGGCCTTCGCCCGATCCAGACCTTTCGCCTCGTCATTCTCCCGCAGGCCCTTCGCGCCGTGACACCGCCACTCGCCAACCAGTTCATCATGCTGGTGAAGAACAGCGCCATCATGTCGTTGATCTCGGTTCAGGAACTGACGTTCATCGGCACGGAGATCGCCGTCTCCACCGGCCGCCGCTTCGAGACGTGGATTGTCGTCGCCTTGATGTATTTCGTCCTTTGCTACAGCCTCGCGATCGTTTTCTCCCGTCTCGAGAAACGCTCGCGACTCGTGCAGCGCTGAACCCGATATCGAGGGAAATCAGGAAACCATGACCGCCTGGATCCGCATGATCGCCGATGACGAGGCCGACGTCGAACTGCTCGACGCCCTGTCGCTCGCCCGCACGCCACACGGTACGGTCGACAACGTCATGCGCGTGCACTCGCTTCGCCCCAATACCATGCGCGGCCATGTCATGCTCTATCGCGCCGCCCTGCATGATGATGCCAACACCCTGCCCGCGTGGCTGCAGGAAACGCTTTCGTCCTATGTGTCGATCCTCAATGACTGCCCCTATTCGCTGGCCAACCACTGGACCAATGCCCGCCACCTGATCGACGACGAGGCACGCGCCGAGGCGATCGAGAGAGCGCTTCGCTCTGACCGCCCGGAAGATGCCTTCGACGGCGTGGAACTCGAGCTCATGCGCTATGCACGAAAACTCACGAAAGAACCGGGCGGAATGAACAGGGCCGACGTCGAGGCCCTGAAAAATGCGGGGCTGGATGACGGACGGATCCTCGAGGCAAACCAGATCATCGGCTATTTCAACTATGTCAACCGCCTGCTCAACGGCCTCGGTGTCTCCACCGACGGTGACATTGTCGGCTATTACGCCGATGGAGAGCAGCACTGAGCGGAATCGTTGCCAGGCCCCATTCGCCAGCAGATTGCCGCATCAACCGGTCCGGACAAGTGAAATAAGGGAAGCGGCCGACCAGCTGTCGATCCTTCGGCGCTCCTGCGTTCACGCCACGAGCAAGCCGCCGATCTCGCCCGCCTTCCAGGGTTCATCGGAGAGGACGACGTCGAGAAGGTAGCGGCCATAGGCCGTCTTGGCCAGGGGCTCTGCGAGCTCCCGCAACCTGTCTGCATCGATGTGCCCGAGAAGATAGGCGATCTCTTCCGGACAGGCGACCTGAAAGCCCTGGCGCTGCTGGATCGTGCGAACGAATTCGCCGGCCTGCAACAGACTGTCGTGGGTACCGGCGTCGAACCACGCATAGCCGCGCCCCATCCGCTCGACCCGCAGCTTTCCCTCTTTCAGATAGACCTTGTTCAGGTCGGTGATCTCGTACTCGCCGCGGGCGGAAGGCTTGAGATCGCGGGCAATGTCAATCACCTGATTGTCATAGAAGTAGAGGCCGGTCACAGCATAGTTCGATCGCGGCTTCTCGGGTTTTTCCTCGATGCTGACCGCCTTGCCGTTCCCGTCGAACTCGACGACACCGTATCGTTCAGGGTCGCTCACCCGGTAGCCGAATACGGTGGCGCCATCGCGATGCCCGGTCACCCGCTGCAGATCGGCGCGCAGATAGTGGCCGAAATAGATGTTGTCACCGAGCACGAGCGCACAATTGTCGTTGCCGATGAAGTCCCTGCCGATCGTGAATGCCTGCGCAAGACCCTCGGGACGGGTCTGCTGGGCATAGCTGAGCCGGAGCCCCCACTGGCTTCCATCCTTCAGCAGCGTCTTGAACTGCCACTGGTCCTCGGGCGTGGTAATGATGAGGATGTCCCGGATGCCGGCGAGCATCAGGGTCGTCAGCGGATAGTAGATCAGGGGCTTGTCGAAGATCGGCAGGAGCTGCTTACAGACGGCTCTCGTGATCGGATAAAGCCGGGTGCCAGATCCTCCGGCGAGAATGATGCCCTTCCACATGCAAGACTTCCGGTGTTCTGTTGGTGTGAATGTGATTTCGGGACGACGTGCGGAACGAATGCCGCTCGCCGTCCCCGGGCCTGCCATGCTCCGCCGGACAGATCATGCCCGGCGACACACGATCAGCCGGTCTTGCGACCCGCCTGCCCGTCGGCGAGGTTCAGCATCGCGCCACCGAGTTCGGCCTCATGCACGATCTTCTGCCAGCGGATCAGTTCCTGGTACCAGTCGAGCGTGATCGTCCTCGTGGTGCGGTCGAGCGTGCCGTTTTCCAGCCGTTCGACGATCTCGTTCACACCATCGACCGCGGTCTTTTCCGCCTTCCAGCCGAGCGCTTCGATCTTGTCGAACTTCACCCGGTAGGAACGGTGGTCGGCATCGCCATACCACTCGACCTTCACATCCTTCGGTACGGCCCCGGCGATCGTCTCGGCAAGCGGCCCGAGCTGGTAGTTGTTGGCATCGGAACCGACATTGAAGAGCTGGCCGTTGACCTTGTCGACCGGTGCGGCAAGCATGAACATCTGTGCGCGAGCGGTGTCGCGCACATGCACCATCGGCCGCCACTGGGTGCCATCGCGCATCAACGGCAGGGTACCGGTCTTCCATGCGCCGTAGGTCATGCCGTTGATCGCAAGATCGAAGCGCATGCGCGGGCTGTAGCCGTAGACCGTCGCCTGACGCAGCACCACCACGCAGAAATCGTCATCGGCGAGCGGAAAGACTCCGTGCTCGGCAAGTTCGTTGGCCTTGGCGTAGGTCGTCAGCGGATTGGTCTTGAATGTTTCGTCACAGACGACCGAGGGCTCCTGGAAGCCGTAGATGCTGCAGGACGAGGGCAGCACATAGCGCTTGACGCCGGCCATCTTCGCGAGGCGTGCGCAGGCGACGCGCGATTCATGGTTGATCTCGTAGGTCGCCTCCTGGAAGAGTTCACCGCTCGGGTCGTTCGAGATCGCGACGAGATCGATGACATGATCGACATTGCGGAAGTGATCCGCGCCGAGCTGACGGCTGTCGGCCTTGATCTTCTCGAGACGCGGATGGTCCGGGAGAAGATCGTTGCCGAAGAAGAAACGGTCGATCGCGCGCACCTGATAGCCGGCCTCGAGCAGCATCGGCACGAGTGTCGTGCCGATATATCCCCCCGCGCCGGTAACGAGAACTCGTTCCATCGAAAAACTCTCCCAGTCAGTGATCGGCAACCTGTCGCTCGACGGCGCCGGAGTAGACGAAATGATCTTCAAGCGCAGCGAATGACGGCTGGCGCATGTCCTTGTCGGAAAGGATGGCCTCGAGTCCGTCGAGCGGCCACTCGATGCCGATATCCGGATCGTTCCACATGATGCCCTTGTCGTGATCGGGGGAATAATAGGCATCGACCTTGTAGAAGACCTCGGTGTCCTCGGTCAGCGTCATGAAACCGTGCGCAAAGCCCCTGGGCACGAGAAGCTGGTTCCATCCCTCGTCGGTGAGTTCCACGGCGACATGCCGGCCATACCAGGGCGACCCCTTGCGGATGTCGACCGCGACATCGAGGATCGCACCCTGCAGGACCCTGACGAGCTTGGTCTGGGCAAATGGCGGCGACTGGAAATGCAGACCCCGAATCGTCCCGCGCTGAGCCGAACGGGAGTGATTGTCCTGCACGAAGTCGAGCGAAAGGCCCGCCTCCTCGAACTGCCGACGATTGTACACTTCGGAAAAGAACCCGCGATGATCGCCAAACTTCCTTGGCTTGATGATCCTGACGTCGGGTATCGCGGTCTCAACCAGCTCCATTCACTTGCCCTATCTCTGTCACATTGGATTCCATCGACCTGCGGCCCCGGTACAGCAAGACACGCGAGCCCGTCCGATTCAAAAGGCAACCTAACGGTAATCATTTACCGAAACCTTAATGGCAACAGATTTCCGTTGCCACCACGGCACGAGCACACCCTCCCGTCGTATTCCGCCGGCACCATTCCCTTCACCCATTGAAATGCCCTATCTCCTTGTCCTGCCGCATTTCCTCGCCGTTCAGGCTATTCCGCCCGAACTGAAAAAGCTCTAGGATCGCGGCAGGTGTGCGAGGGCTGGCCTGGCTATTCCCGCCATGTTCAGGTTGCCCGTCTCGTTACAAGACCGAACCTACACCACCCTGTACTGCCCTGGCGGCAAAAACAAATGCCGCGATGCGGTGGCAAATGCGGTATGCAGCGCCGCAGGGTAGCGAAGGGAACGTCTGCTATCGACAGCGAAAAGTTGAAGAACCAAGAAATGGTACGATCTCCGATCGCAGATTGTCCGACCGATATTGCCGGCTGACGTGACATGACATCGCCTGACGCCACGGCAGGTCTCGACGTGCTCGCGGCCGTGCCTTTCGGAGCCTGCCTCCTCGTGCGCGACGGCGAGCGCGAATTCTGGCGGGTGAGCGACATGAACGATCGCTTCGCCTCCCTCGGCCGGCCGAAGGAGCACAACTGGCGAGGCATGCCCGTGACAGGCCTCCTGCGCGGCGTTCTGGACGAGGACCGCATGTTGCAGGTCATGGACTGTCTCGCCCGCAACCGCCCGTTCGAGGTCAGCCTGCGCGGCGATATCGAAAGGGCATCCGCACTGCGCGGCCGCCCCAACCCCTCGAGCCCGTCAAGCTATCTGATCATGCTTCGCGGCAGATCGGGCAACCGGACATTGCGACGCGTCGCCCGGGAACTCGCGACCCTCCGCAGCGACGGTGAAAGCATCAGCGGCGGAGCGCTCCTGCTCATCGCGAGCGGAGGACGGGTACTTTCACTGGATGGCGGGCCGCATCGGGTAGGCCTGGTCGATCGATTGCCCGACGGCGACGATTCGAATTACATTGAAAATGTGTTGATACCGCCTCTCGTGGGTCCCGCCTACCGCACCCTGCTCGAAGCCCGGAACCGCAAGGGCGCTGCCTTCACAAGCATTGCATCGGATGACCCCGGAACCGGCAGGATAACGCTCACGAGCGCCTTTCTCGGCGATCGCATGTGGCTGATGCTCGTTGCGCCGCCGCGGCAGGCAGCGCGCATGGACGAGGCCCGCCCTCTCGTCGCCGGTCTCGTTTCGCTTCTGGCAAGGCGGCTCGAGACGACCGCTGTTTTCTTCGACACCGATCTGCGGATCCAGCGCATCTTCGAACCTCACCATCTTGCCGACGCGGCAGGCAGGCATCCGCACGAGTTTCAGAGCCTGAAGGATCTCGTCGATCCTTCCCAGACCCCCCGGCCAGGAGCGCCCGGAGGTCTGCCCTCGATGCTCGCGGCGCGATGGGACGAAAGGCGCCGCTGGAGCCTCCTGCCGCTGCAGCCCTTTGTCGGTTTCTTCCTCGGACTGCTCGAACCGCAAACAACGCCTTCCGTGATGTCCGACGATGCACTGGCGTTGCTGGAATCCTCGAAGGTGGCGGTTGTCAGTCTCGATTCCGAACTTCGCGTACGTCTCGCAACGCGGGCTGCAGCGCATCTGTGGGGGCTCGAACCGCAGGATCTCGAGGGAAGGACCCTTTCCGCGCTTCTGGAACCGAAGGAACGATCGCTCGGTCTCGATCCGGCGTCGATCTCCCTTGCGGCCGATATGCACGATCTCGCATTCGATGCGGTCTGCCTTGCCGGTGACGATCCGGGGCTTTCCGTACATGCGCGGCTCATCCGCGCCGAAACGAATGATACCAATGCCCATGTGCTGCTCCTGAACGAGCGCTCGGGAACGGGGATCGAACAGACCCGCCTTCATCGTCTCGCCTTCAACGATCCGGTCACACGACTGCCCAATCGCATTCTGTTCGCGGACAATCTGGCACAACTGATCGAGCGGGCGGACCGGGACGGGCGGCGGTTTGCGATCATGGCTGTCGACATCGACCGCTTCAGGGTCTTCAACGAGTCGCTTGGCATGGCACTCGGCGACCGCCTGCTCCATGGTTTCGGCGAGAGAATCCTGGAGCTGGCGTCGGACCGGCTCCACGCGGCACGGCTGTCCGCCGACCGTTTCCTCATCGTTCTAGACAGCGACAATGACGCGGAAGAGCTCGAAGCACGGGCGCTGCGTCTCCTTGCATCGCTCGGATCGCCGCTCGAGATCGACGGGCAATCCTTCAATCTCTCCGTCTGCGCCGGACTGGCCCTGTTCCCTGACGAAGGCCGCGATGCGGATACGCTCATCCGCTATGCCGATATCGCGCTCGGCCATGCCAAACGCGCCGGACGCGGCCATCTACGGCGTTTCACCGCAACCATGAACGAGCATGCGGCCGCGCGTCTGATGCTGGAGACGAATCTGCGCAACGCACTCGAGCAAAGGCAGCTCGCCGTGCATTTCCAGCCCCAGATTGCGATCGACGACGGTTCCATCATCGGTTTCGAGGCGTTGTTGCGCTGGCACCATCCCGAACTCGGGACGATATCTCCGGGCGATTTCATTCCGGTCGCCGAGGAAACCGGAATGATCGTCGAGATCGGCCGCTGGGCGCTTGCACGCGCCATGCGCGAGGTTCGCCGCTGGCATGCCGCCGGGTTCGATCGATTGCGGCTCGCGGTCAATCTGTCCGCGCGTCAGTTCGAACACGCCGACCTTCCGGGTCAGATCCGCGAGGCGGCGCAGGAAAGCGATTTCCCCCCTGGCCTGCTCGAACTCGAACTGACCGAGAGTATGGTCATGCACAGCGGCAATGGCATCGTCGAACGGTTGCGCGCGCTCGAAGCCTCCGGCGTCACCCTCGCTGTCGACGATTTCGGAACAGGCTACTCGTCGCTCGCCTATCTCAAGCGTTTTCCCATACGTTCCCTCAAGATCGACCGTTCGTTCATCGCCGACATCGATCATGATTCGAACAGTGCGGCGATTGTCGAGGCGATCGTTGCCATGGGCCGGGCCCTCGGTCTCAAGACGATCGCCGAGGGTGTCGAAAGTCCCGGCCAGCTGGAGGCCTTGCGCCGCTTTCGCTGCGACGAGGTTCAGGGTTTCCTGTTCGCACGGCCGATGCCCGCCAGTGACATCCCGGAGTTTCTCGCCCAGCTGAACAACGGTCGCATCCCCTCGTTCCGGGGCGGGGCGGCGTCAGTCACGCATTTTCCGACACCGCCCGATCGATCCGGCTGAACAATGTCCCTCGCCATCCACCCAGATGGCACCGGAAAGGTCTGCCCGCAGGAGATCGACCCCTTCGAGACGGGCACCCGTGAGATCCGCCTCGCGCAGATTCGCATTGAAGAGCTTCGAACGGCTGAGATCCGCCCCCCGCAGGACAGCACCCTCGAGATCGGCGCTGGTCAGGTCCGCAAGGCTGAGATCGGCACCTTCGAGATTTGCCCTGCGCATTGACGCCGAGACGAATTTGGCCCTCCGCGCGTCCACGCCATCGAGGATGCTGTCGTCCAGCACCGCCCGCTTGAGCGAGGAGTCCCGCAGGATCGCGCCGGCAAGATCGAGCCCGCTCAGATCGAGACCATCCA
>JAGREZ010000222.1 GCA_020446285.1 Geminicoccaceae bacterium | reverse complement strand
GGCATGGCGGTGGCGCAGGCGCAGCATGCGGTTCGCGAGCTGTTCGATACGCTGACCAAGAAGGGTGTGAATGTCCGCTTCGCCATCCATCCGGTGGCGGGTCGCATGCCCGGCCACATGANNGAACGTGCTGCTTGCCGAGGCCAACATTCCCTATGACGTCGTGCACGAGATGGAGGACATCAACAACGACTTCCAGCAGGCCGACGTGGCCTATGTCATCGGCGCCAACGACATCACCAACCCCGCCGCCAAGAACGACCCGCAATCGCCGATCTTCGGCATGCCGGTCCTCGACGTCGACAAGGCCAAGGCCGTCTTCTTCGTCAAGCGCTCCATGGCCGCGGGCTATGCCGGCATCGAAAACACCCTGTTCTATCAGGACAACACGATGATGCTCTTCGGCGACGCCAAGAAGATGACCGAGGAAATCGTCAAGGGAATGCCCGAATAGCCCGAGGTTCCCCGCCCCTCCGGTCGTTGTCCGGACGCAAGACAATCTCAGTTTTTGAATATCTCCGGCCGGTCATCCGCAGGGTGGCCGGCCGGTTTCATGCAGGATCGAGGCGAGTCGTCGGCAGGTGAGTTTCACATTTTGAGAGTGTCCTTATGTGCAGAATTTCGCGCATAAGGTGAAAAAATATTCGACCTTTTCTCATTTGTTGTTATTTCTACATCATCCGGGCGTCTTTGACGGAGCGAAAAAGCTGGGCGCGTTAAGGGTTTCTACACTCTGAATGCGTATTCTGACTCCCGGATGCCGTTGCATGTGATGGGTCGTCTGCGAATGTTCTTCCGTCCGATAATGTTGTTCTCGCGAGACCGGCGCGGTCAGATTGCGCTGATTTTCGCCGCCGCGATCGTGCCGCTTTTCGGTCTCGGAGCGTTCGGGATCGATCTCACGCGAGCCTTCATCGTGAAGACGCACCTGCAGGCGTCGATCGATGCCGCAGCGCTCGCGGCATCATCCGCCTATGGCAAGCCCGAGGATGAAATCCGGTCGATCGGCCTGAGTTTCTTCGAGCGGAACTATCGCAGCCGCGACTGGATGCCGGCGACCGTTCCCGAGATCGAGATCGACGACAATTCGCTTCGACTGTCCGCCACGGTCGAGCTCGAGACCTCGGTGCTCTCGGTCTTCGGCATGAACGACCTGACACTCCACGCCGAAGCGGAATCGATCAGCGAACCGACCGGTATCGAGGTGGCGCTCGTCGTCGACGTGACCCATTCGATGAGCGCCGTTTCCGGCGGCACCAGCCGCATCGAATCGCTCCGTTCGGCGGCGCTCGATCTGGTCGGCATCCTGTTCGACAACGCCCCGAGCGCCAGTCTCGTGAAGATCTCGATCATTCCCTACAACGGCACTGTCAATATCGGCACGGGACAGGGCGCATTCGTCACCGGTGACGATGCCGCCAACTTCCCCGATACGTCCTGGGCGGGCTGCGTGATGGCGCGGGGCAACGGCTACGATATCGTCGACAGCTACAGCGCGGGCAGTGCGGCATCGTCCGGTGGCGAATGGGCAGCCTATCGCTGGCCGGCGGAGCCCAACCAGGCCGTTTCCGGCGGGGCGGAGCATATCGGCTGCGTCAATCCGGCGGGAAGCACTTCGGCCTACAAGGAGACGGTCGATGTGTTCAACCAGACGACCGACTATCCCGGAGTGACCTTCGGTCCGAACAGGAGCTGTCCCGATCCGATCCTGCCGCTGACCTCCGATCGCACGACCATCGAATCGCGGATCAATGATCTCCATGTCTTCTCGCGTTCGGCGACGATGACCTCGCTCGGTGCCGTCTGGGGATGGCGGGCGCTCTCCAGCGATGCGCCGTTTTCCGAAGGCGCTGCCTATGACGACTATTTCTGGAACAAGTACATCATCATCCTCACCGACGGACGGCAGAACATGAGCAGTCAGACGTCCGATACCGGCGGCAGCTGCACCGATGCGGGCTTCGTCAACGGTACGGCGTGGAATTTTGACCCTGCCGTTCTCGGATCGTGGGGCAACACGCTTTCCGCCGGCCCGACGGAGCAATGGACGGCCTATGGCTATCCGATGAGCTCGATCTCCCTTGGAACGCTTGGAACCTACGACGACACGGTCGACGGCATCGAGAGCAAGCTCTCCTCGGTCTGCTACAACATCAAGAGTGCCGAGCGGCCCAGCGGTGCTGCGGCGATCACCGTCTATTCCATCACGTTTGGTGACGGGCTCAACGCCTCGGATCTCGTCGACATCAAGGGCTGTGCCAGTACGGCATCGAACTACTTCCACGCACCGACCGGACTTTCGCTCGAAGCCGCCTTCAGCGAGATCGCCTACGACATCCTCTCGACCCGTATCACGAAATAGGCCATGCCGTTGCAGTCAGCGCCATCACCGAAAGCGGGCGGGCCGAAGGGGATCCGGGGGATCGCCCAGCGCTTCGCCCGCAATCGCTCGGGCATCTCGGCCGTCGAATTCGCTCTCCTCGGGCCGATCTTTCTCCTGCTCATTGTCGCGATCATGGAGCTCGGCCTCTATTTCGGCAATCGGGCGATCATCGATCATGCGGTCCAGCGAGGCGCGCGCACGGTGCGGATCGGCTATGTCGACGGTGCCCGTACCACCCAGACATCGTTCGAGAATGCCCTTTG
>JAGREZ010000221.1 GCA_020446285.1 Geminicoccaceae bacterium | reverse complement strand
AGCGGAACGTGACCGGATCGCAGGGCTGACACGAGACAGGAAAGGAATGCCGCCATGGCGGGGATGGAACTTCCCAAGGCGACCAAGGCGCTCGCCGACCGCCGGCATGAGCTGGCGCCCGAGGCGGACGATGCCTTTCGCGCGTTTTCGAAGGCGGTGTTCGCGGATGGCGCGCTCGATGCACGAACCAAGCAGCTCATCGCCATCGCCGTGGCGCATGTCACGCAATGCCCCTGGTGCATCGACGGCCATGTCAAGCTGGCCCGGCGGCAGGGCGCATCGAACGAGCAGATCATGGAAGCCATATGGGTCGCGGCGGAGATGCGCGCCGGTGCCGCCTGGACCCATGCGCTGAAATCGGTCGAGCTGATGGGCGAGCTGGACGAACGCGGGAGGTGAGCCGTGGCGGGAACGGTCATGACATGAGCGACATCCACGGATCCCCCCCGGACATCGCCCGCTGGCGAAAGGGCGAGCGGGAGCGCCTGCGGGCGGCGCGGATGGCCTTTCCCGTCGCCGATCGCCGGGCCGCCGCCGCCGCCTTGCTGGAGCATCTGCGCGCATTGCTGATCGAGCGGTTCGACGGTGCCCGCGGACAGGTATTCTCGGCCTACTGGCCGATCAAGGGCGAGCCGGATCTCCGGGCGATCATGGCCGATCGCCACGCGGCGGGGGCCATCGTCGCATTGCCCGTGGTCGAGACGAAGGCGGCGCCGCTTGTCTTTCGCCGCTGGACACCGGAAACGCGGATGGTCCGGGGCGACTGGAACATCCCCGTGCCGCCGCACGATGCGCCGGCGGTCACACCGGCGATCACGCTCGCACCGCTCGTCGGCTGGACGGCGGATGGCTACCGGCTCGGATATGGCGGCGGCTATTTCGACCGGACGCTCGCGGCGCTGACACCCCGCCCCTTCGTGATCGGCATCGGCTACCAGGCAGCACAGCTCGAGACGATCGTCCCGCAGCCGCATGACATCCGTCTCGATCTCATCCTCACCGAAGCGGGCGTGCGGGGCGGCCGGTAAGACATTCTGCGGACCGGCGCCCCGCCGCTCCTTCAGTCCGAAGACCCGGAAAGGTGGCTCTGGCTCGCATCGTCGGTGCCGGTTCGCCTGTCGAGGTGGATCCGGAGCCCGGCACCGGTGATTTCGGCCGAGGCGACGAGGCTGTCGGCGAACGCCCGCGCCTCGCGCGCCCATGCCGTCTTTTCCATGGCCTCGGCTATTCTCGGGCGCGCCGTCTCGTAGGGCAGCACGGCACCCTGTGCAATCGCATCCATGCGGATCACATGCCAGCCATAACGGGTGAGCACGGGATCGGCGGTGATCTCGCCCTCGCCCATGGCGCGCAGGGCCGCCTCGAACTCGGGCACCGTATCCCCCGGCCCGAGCTGGCCGAGTGCTCCGCCGGATGCCTTCGACCCGCAATCACTGTGCGCCGAAGCCAGACCGGCGAAGCCCCGCGGATCCGCCGTGGCGCGCCCGGCAAGCTCGGCCGCGCATGCGAATGCGGCCCTGCGGGCGTCCTCGTCGCGCGGATCGCAGGCGCACAGGATATGCGACACCTCCCAGAGCGGCGGCGCCCGGAAACGTCCGGGATCGCGCGCCCATTCCGCGTGGATCGCCTCCTCGCCGGGTGGAGCGACCGTCACCGCCATTTCGAGAAGCGCGCGGATCAGGGCTTCCTCCACCGTCTCGAACCGGCCGGGTGCGAGTTCGGCCGGCTCCGCCACCAGACCGCGCCGCCGTGCCTCCTGCAGCAGGAGGGTACGCATGGCGACCGCATCGGCCGCCTTGCGCCAGGCGATGCCGGGCTTGCCCTTCGGTGCAGGGTGGTTCTGCGCCTCGCCGGCCACGACCGCGCGCGGGATGGTCTCGCCATTGACGACGATATCGGGAAAGAGTGTGCCTGCCATCCGTGTCACTCCGCTGCCGCAGGCGTCGCACGGCGACGGGAGCGCACGATCTGGTAACCCTTGCGGGCGAAGAGATAGCGCACCGGTGCGGCGAAGCCGGAAAGGATGTGAACCAGACGGGTGAAGGGGAAGACGAGGAAGATCGTCAGCCCGAGGACGATGTGCAGCTTGTAGATCAGCGGCACGTCGGCGATATGCCTCGCCGGATCGGATTCGAGGATGAAGATGCCCTGCGCCCAGTCCATGAACTTGATCACCTCGCCATGTTCGGCGGTGGCGATGGAAAAGGGCACGCTGATGAGGCCGAGTGCGAGCTGGGCGATGAGCATCAGGAGAATGGCCGTATCCCAGAAGCTCGAGGTCGAGCGGATGCGCGGATCGACCAGCCGGCGATGCGCCAGCACCAGTCCGCCGGCGATGGCGGCGACACCGGCGATACCCCCGGCGATGGCGGCAAGGAGCTGCTTGGCCTCGGCATGGATGCCGAAGGCCTCGTAGATCTGGTGGGGGACGAGCAGCCCGAACAGGTGACCGAAGAAGATGAAGAGGACACCGAAGTGAAACAGGACCGAGCCGATCCGCAACTGCCTTTGCCGCAAGAGCTGGCTCGACGAGGATTTCCAGGTAAAGGGATCGCGTTCGTAACGGGCCATCGAGCCGATGACCAGGACCGCAAGGGCGATGTAGGGGTAGGTTCCAAAGAAGAATTCGTTCATCCCGGCCTCCGTCATTCGGCAGCCGCGCGCGGCGCGCGCGAGAGGGTTGCATCCATCCGTTCGAGCATGTCCCGCGCCTGCGGGCATCCGGCGTTGGGGTCGGGGCCGAAGAGCACCTCGCTCTCCTCCCAGACCTCGTCCAGCGCGGCAAGATCGTCGGCCGCGACATCCGGCTGCTGCATCAGTCCGGCCAGCGCCTCCCGGTCGGCGGCGACACCCGAATAGCGGGCGAGTGCCGCGAACACGGCGGCGTAGGGACTTTCCCGCCGCGTGAGGCGGGCGTTCAGCGCCTCGAATATGTGCGCCGCATCCGCCAGCGTCTCGCGGATCTCGGCGGCCGGCCGCGTCGACAGGAATTCGAGCAGCACCGGCAGATGGTCCGGCAGTTCCGAGGTAACGGGCTCGAAACCGCCCTCGCGGTAGGTTTCGAGCAGCGATACCATGGCACCGCCGCGATCCCGGCTCTCGCCGTGCACATGTTCGAAGAGGTTCAGCGACAGCGCCCGCGAACGGTCGAAGAGCATGACATACTGCTCCTCGAGATCGTAGAGATCGCGCGTGGCCAGTTCATCGAGCAGCGGCTCGAGGGAACGAAGGAGCTTGCCGGAAAGACGCCGTTCCGCTTCGAGCGCAGCGGCGATTCCGGGCATCGCCTCCTGCAATTCGCGCGACGGATAGCTCAGGATGAGCGACAGCGCCTTCAGTGTACGGTCCTGCAATGCGGGGGCCATCAGCTCACCTCCTCGGGCATGCGCAGGGGCTTCCTCGATCCGCCGAACAGCGATCCCTTGGAAATGCCCGTGGAACAGCCATTGCCATCGGTGAAACCGCAGCCGCCGCGCAAATCGTAGGCTTCCTCCACCTGTTCGCGATGGGTGGTGGGGATGACGAAACGGTCCTCGTAATCGGCCAGCGCCATGATGCGGTACATGTCCTCGATGATCCGTCCCGAGAGCCCGACCCGTTCGGCGATCCCCTCGTCGATCACGCCCTCGACGCTTTTTGAGCGCATGTAGGCACGCATCGCCAGCATCCGTTCCAGCGCCTTCGCGATCGGCTTCTCGTCGCCCGCCGTCAGCATGTTGGCCAGATAGCGCAGGGGGATGCGCAGGTTCCGCACGTCGGGCATTCCGCCGACCGTGCCGATCGCACCGGATTCGGCGGCGTTCTGGATCGGCGAGAGCGGCGGTATGTACCAGACCATCGGCAGGGTCCGGTATTCGGGATGCAGCGGGAAGGCCACCTTCCACTCCATCGCCATCTTCC
>JAGREZ010000220.1:2581-4752 GCA_020446285.1 Geminicoccaceae bacterium | reverse complement strand
AGGCCGGCGAGCGCCGGCAGCAGGGCGCCGAGGGAGATGAGCGCTGTCTGCCGGTCGACCAGTTCGTAACGGGCGAAGGCGAAAAAGAGCATGAGCGAGGACAGGCCGAACAGCATGCCCATGGCCTGCACCAGTTCTTCCTTCCGCAGGCCCAGCGCCTGCATGTACATCAGTCCCGGAATGACCGAAGACCCCGTGAAGCCGGTGATCGTGCCGTTGGCGAGGCCGATGAACGGCGACAGCCAGCGCTCGTGGCGCGCAGGAGAGGGAATGTCCGGTGCGAGCAGCGAAACGGTTGCGTGCAGTGCGATGAGAAAGCCGAGCATTGCCGCCGGCATGTTCGAGGTCGTGCCGGCGAGCACGCTGGTTCCAAACCAGATGCCGATGCAGGCCGGCAGCAGCATGGGCCAGAAACGCCGGGCAATGCGCCGGGTGGCACTGCCGGCGAGCGCCTGGGCGATATTGGTCACGATGGCGGGCACGAGAAGGATGGCGATCGCCTGGGTGATGCCGAAGACGGTCGTCAGCAGACCGAGCGCGATGGTGGGCAGGCCGACACCGACCATGCCCTTGACCAGCCCCGCGACAAGGAATGTACCGCCGACCAGAAGAGCGGTTTCACCGTCCATGTTCATGAAGTGGCAAACCTTCGGAAACATCGGGAAGCGGGCACCCCGCCGGCCCTCCTCCCCGTTCCCGGCCTTGACAGAACGGTCTGCGGGTCAACCTCATGGGCACAATCGGTTTCGGCAGGCCGGCCGGTCGGGTTTTGAGGGGAGGATTCCATCCGATGGAGTTCCAGGAGACCATTGCCATTCACCGCAGGTTGATTTCCGACGGGCTGGCGGGTGAGAGCGAGGAGGCGCTGGTCGACAGCTTCTGTCGCGGATTGTGCGGGGCGGGTCTGCCGATCATGCGATTTTTCGTCGGTTCGAACATCCTCCATCCGCTGCATGACGGACGGACGATCGTCTGGGAGAAGGGCCGGTCGCAGGGTATCGGGTATTTCGCGGAGACGGAAGACGATCAGGAAGCGTGGCTGCGGAGCCCGATACACCATCTCATGGAGAGTGGCGAGGAGCATCTCCATCGTCGCCTCGACGATACCTGCCACGGGAGCGGCGAGTTTCCGGTGCTCGACGAGTTCAGGGAAAAGGGTGGTACCGGCTATCTCGCCGTGCTCGTGCCGTTTCGCGCCGAAGCGACCCTCGGCGGCTATCCCGGCATCGCCCTGTCCTATCTCACCGATCGCAAGGGCGGTTTCACCGATGCGGATGTCGGCACGCTGCGCGAGCTGAGCCACACATTCGCCCTGACGTTCCGCATGCTTTCCGAAGTGTTCACCGGCCGCACATTGCTGCGGACCTATCTCGGCGCCGACGCCGCCGACCGCGTGCTGGCCGGGCGGATCCGGCGCGGGCAGGCCGAGGTGGTGCAGGCGGTGCTCTGGTCGAGCGATCTTCGCGGCTTCACGCGCATCGCCGACACCGCACCGCAGGATGAACTGCTGCCGTTTCTCGATGCCTATGCCGAGTGTCAGGTCGAGGCGATCGAGAAACACGGCGGTCAGGTGCTCAAGTTCATCGGTGACGGCATTCTCGCGATGTTCGATGCCGGCGCCTCGCAATCCGCCTGCAACGCCGCGCTCGATGCCGTGGCCGAGGTACGCGCCGGGATCCTCGAACTCGGTTTGACCCGCCGGCGCGAGGGCAGGCCGGCGACGGATCTCTGCATCGGCCTGCATGTCGGCGAGGTGCTCTACGGAAATATCGGCAGCCCGCAGCGACTCGATTTCACCGTCATCGGCCCCGCGGTCAACGAAGTGTCACGCATCGAGGCCATGTGCCGCGCACTCGATCAGCCGATCGTCGTTTCCTCGGCGTTCAGGGAAGCCGACCCGGACGCGGCAAAGCGTCTCGTGTCACTCGGCCGGTACGCATTGCGGGGCGTGGCGAGGCCGCGCGAGCTGTTCACGGTTGATCCCGAACGCTGAACGGGAAAGGTTATTTTCCTGAACGGGAACCGGTCCGTGATCATGCCCGAGACTGGCGGAAGATGCGTTTTGTGCGGTGATTTTACGGGAGATTCCGGGGATCGATCCATTGGCGCAACTATTGCGTTGGCGCAATATTCGTGCGAGCTTGCCGGCGCTTGCGAGCCCGGACAGCCGC
>JAGREZ010000220.1:0-2404 GCA_020446285.1 Geminicoccaceae bacterium | reverse complement strand
GTGTCCGAAGCGTCGATGCGTGCGCTTGGCGAAAAAGCGCTGTTCCTCGGTCGGATCGAGGCGAAGGAAAAGGTCGAGCTCAGGGCGCGGATCACGGGCTTCCTGCGCAAGGTGACGTTCGAGGATGGCGACCTCGTCAAGGAGGGCGAACTGCTCTTCGAGATCGAGCGCGAGCCGTTCGAGGCCACGGTCGCCATGCGCAAGGCGCAGCTTGCCTCGGCGGAAGCCCGTCTGCGCAATGCCGCCGTCAATCTCAAGCGGCAGCAGGATCTCAATGCGCGCAACGCCACCTCGCAGGCTGCCGTCGACCAGGCAATCGCCGAGAATGACATGGCCGAAGCGGCGAAGCAGGAAGCCGAGGCGGCACTGCAGGAATCCGAGATCGATCTTTCCTACACGCTGATCCACTCCCCGATCGACGGCCGCATCGGCAAGAATGTCTATGACGAGGGCAATCTCGTCGATCCCGACGCCGGGGTCCTTGCGGTGGTGGTGCTCGACGATCCGGCCCAGGCCTATTTCGAGGTCACCCAGCGCCAGCTCATCGAGGCGCGCGAGAGGATCGGCGACAGGCCGCTGACCGTCACCGCCCAGCTCGCCAATGGCGAGGACTATCCGCACAAGGGCCGGATCGACTTCTTCGATGTGACGGTCAATCCGAGGACCGACGGCCAGCTCGTCCGTGCCGTCTTCGACAATCCGGACCGGATACTGACCGATGGCCAGACCACGCGGATCCGCATCGAGGAGGAGACCCCGCAGCAGGTTCTCTCCATCCCGCTCGATGCGGTGAGCGCCGATCAGACCGGCAGTTTCGTGCTGATCGTCAACAGCGAGGAAAAGGTCGAGCGCCGTTCGGTCAGGCTCGGCCCGCAGGATGCCGGTTTCGTGACTGTTCAGGACGGGCTTGCGGAGGGTGACCGGGTCATCGTCCAGGGCCAGCTTCGGGTTCGCGAGGGCGTGCCGGTCGAGGTCGTGGCGGGTGAGGATGCGAGCGGGCAGGATAGCTGAGCATGATTTCCAGCGTTTTCATCAAGCGGCCGCGCCTTGCGATGGTCATTTCGGTGGTCATCACGATCGCCGGTGCCATCGCCCTCACTGCAATTCCCGTATCTCAGTTTCCCGATATCGTTCCGCCGCAGGTGAGTGTCGTCGCCACCTATCCGGGCGCTTCCGCGGAAAACGTCGAGGCCAGTGTCGGTCAGGTGATCGAGTCCGAGGTCAATGGTGTGGATCGCATGATCTACATGAAATCCACTTCGGGCAGTGACGGTTCCTACAATCTCGAAGTGAGTTTCGAGGTCGGCACGGATCCGGATATCAATACCGTCAACGTGATGAACAAGGTGAACGCGGCGCTGTCGCGCCTGCCGCAGGAAACGCAGCGCCTTGGCGTCACGGTCTCCAAGAAGTCCGCGGCGATCCTGCAGGTGGTGTCGATCTTCTCGCCTGACCAGAGCCGCGATGAACTGTTTCTCGCGAACTACGCCACCATCAATCTCGTCGACTATCTCGCCCGTATTCCGGGTGTCGGCGAGGCGAGCCTCTTCGGACAGAACGAATATTCGATGCGTATCTGGATGGATACGCTGCGCATGTCCAATCTCGGCGTGTCCGCCCAGGAGGTGATGGCCGCCATCCAGTCGCAGAATGTCCAGGCGGCCGTCGGCCGTGTCGGTGCCGCACCGCTCAGCAAGGATGTCGAGTTCCAGCTCAACATCACCACCAAGGGTCGCATGCTGGATGCGGAGGAATTCGGCAATCTCGTCGTGCGCTCCCAGAGCGACGGCGGTATCGTGCGCATCAGCGACGTCGCCGAGGTCGAACTCGGCAGCAAGTCCGCCGACTCCTTCACCCGCATGAATGGTCAGGCCGCCTCCGGTGTCGCCATCTACCAGTCGCCCGGCGCCAACGCCGTGCAGGTCGCCAAGGCGGTGCGCGCGGAACTGGACAGACTGTCCACCGACTTTCCCGAAGGTCTCGAGACGAGGATCACCTACGATACGACGATCTTCGTCGAAAAGACCATCGAATCGGTCATTCACACCCTGTTCGAGGCCTTCGTCCTCGTCGCCATCGTCGTCTTCATCTTCCTTGGATCGTTCCGTGCGACGATCATCCCGATCGTCGTCGTGCCGGTCGCCCTGATCGGCACGTTCTCGATCATGCTCGCACTCGGCTTCTCGGCCAACACGATCTCGCTGCTCGCCCTGATCCTCGCCATCGGCATCGTCGTGGATGACGCCATCGTCGTCGTCGAGGCGGTCGAGCACAAGCTCGAGGAACATCCCGACATGTCGCCCGCCCAGGCGACCGAGGAAGCGATGGAGGAGATCACCGGACCGATCATCGCGATCACGCTGGTGCTGCTGTCGGTGTTCGTTCCGACCATGTTCATTCCCGG
>JAGREZ010000219.1 GCA_020446285.1 Geminicoccaceae bacterium | reverse complement strand
AGTCGGAGCTTACGCTCCTCCGGAGCTTGCCCCTGCGTTCAGGCGCCACGCAGGCTGCGCTCCCGGTCGGTCGCTAGTCGGAGCTTACGCTCCTCCGGAGTTTACCCTTGCAGGCGGTCGCGCGGGCCGGGGGCTACCCCTTGCGCTCGAAGCCCCAGCGGCGCAGCAGCAGGTGCAGCGGCAGGCCGCCCAGTCTGACATAGGAGCCGAGGATCCGCAGGGCGAACCTGTTGATCTCGCTCTGACGGTCCCTGATGAATCCCGAGAGAACCGCATCGGCGGCAAGCGTTCCGGCGGCGTAGACCGCGGTCAGTTCATGCGCGCGGGCGGTCGGGTGAATGGAATCGAAGAACAGCGTGCCGTTCGAACTGCCTTCCACACAGGCGCCGGTGGCCACCCTGCCGCCAGCGGAACCGGGAGCGAGACACGGAACCGTGGTGTTGACGAAGCCGTAATCGTCCGGATTTTCGAGCAATGCGGTAAACAGGGTGGAGAGATCGAGCAGCGTGATCCGTACATCGTCGAGACGGGAACGAAGCTCCTCGACCGCGACCGCGAGCGCTGCATTGTGCGCGTCGGTGATGCCGTTGAGCAGGCTCGCCGCCGCCTCGCCCTGCCCCCGGCCACCGGGTGTGTCACCGAGATGCGGCAGGTTGCCGACGATGAAATGGCGCACACCGCCGGCATGGATCTGCGAGATGGCATCGGCGATGTCGCCGACGACAAGCGCCGTGCAGGCAGCGACCTGCGCCGGTGAGACATCGCCATCCTCGTCGAACGGCGAAATCCCCTCCTCCATGCAGCGCATGGGAGCCCTGATCGACGGGTCGCCCGCCTGCAGCCAGGCGAAATAGTCGTTGGCGCCGACAAGGAGCGTCACCAGCCCCTCCTTGCCGATCCCGCTCACCGAGGCCTCGGCCGCCTGCGCCAGCACGCCGGTCTCGCCGCTGCAGGTGACGGGCTCGGAATTGTCGACCGGGATGCCGCGATTGAAGAGACTGGCATAGGCCCCGCCATAGGCGAAGTTGACATATTCATCCGCATCGCCGGTATCGAGCCCGGAATTGGCGGCGAGATGCTCGACCCAGAGTTCGCCATCGGAAAAGCGCCCTTCCCGATAACCCAGATCGGCCGGCGGTTCGGTGCCGCCCGTGCAGTTCCTGAAAAGATTGCCGTCATCGCTCAGGCTGTCACCGAGAACCCAGATCGAATCGTAGACCTGAAATGCCTCGGCCTTCTTCGCTGCCGTCATCCCTGCCAGCAGGACGGATGCCACCAGAATACGCATGCCGCTTCCGGTCATCGTCGATCTACCCCCTGCGTTCGTCGCGTTGCCTTTTACCGCCCATACGCGAACGTCATCTTCGGATCCGGTGATCAACCTAATGGAAATTGTAACGGAAAGCGATACCTACCAATGCGCTGAAATTGTGACGATCCGGCACCGATACTACCAGGGCAACGAGAAGGTCTTGACGTTGGTGAAGCTCTTCATGGCCTCGATCACGCCCTCCTTGTAGCCGAGGCCGCTATCCTTGATACCGCCGAAGGGTGACATCTCGATGCGATAGCCGGGCACTTCCCAGATATTCACCGTGCCGACATCGAGCCCCTGAATATAGGCCCGCGCACGGTCGAGCCGATTGGTGCAGACGCCCGACGACAGGCCGAAGGCGGTGGAATTGGAGATCGCCATGACCTCGGCATCGTCATTCGGCACGCGCACGACGGGAACGATCGGGCCGAAGGTCTCCTCCATCACCAGCTCGCTTCCATGCGGCACATGGTCGACGACGATTGGCGGCAGCAGCGCGCCTACGCGCCCCGGATCGTAGAGCACCTTTGCCCCCTGTTCGGCGGCGTCGTAGACACGTCCCTCGAAGGTGGCGGCAGCCTGTTCGTGGATGACCGTACCGAGATCGGTCGCAGGGTCCATCGGATCACCGAAGCGGATCGCCTTCGCCCGCTCCAGCACCAGTTCGACGAACCGGTCGGCGACCGCTTCCTGACAGAGAATCCGTTTCACCGCCGTGCAGCGCTGCCCCGAATTCTTCGTCGCCCCGGCAATGGCGAGATCGGCGGCCTTCGCCAGATCGTCATCATCGAGGTCGGAAAGGATGATGAGCGGATCGTTGCCGCCCAGTTCCAGCACCGTGCGGCGATAACCGGCCTTTTCGGCGATCATCTTGCCGACGGGAACGCCGCCGGTGAAGGTGATGAGTTCGATATGCGGGTTGGTGATCATCTCCATGCCGATATCGGCGGGCATGCCGGTCACGACCGAGAGCATCTCCGGCGGCAGGCCCGCCTCGTAGAGCAGATCGGCGAGGATCAGTGCCGTGAGCGGCGTCAGTTCGGTGGGCTTGACCACCATGCAATTGTTGCTCGCCACCGACGGCGCGATCTTGTGGGCGACCATGTTGAGCGGGTGATTGAACGGCGTGATCGCCGAGATCGCCTTCAATGGCTCGCGGGTGGTGAAGATCTTGCGCGCCTTGCCCTGCGGGGTAAGGTCGCAGGAGAAGATCTCGCCATCGTCGAGGATGCACATCTGCCCCGCGAGCGTGAACACGTCGAAGGCGCGGACCACCTCGTAGAGCGAATCCTTCTTCGAGATGCCGAGTTCCAGCGTGATGACATCGGAAATCCCGTCCTTGCGCGCGGCGAGCAGCTCGGCCGTGCGGAAGAGGATCTGCTGGCGTTCGTAGCGGGTGAGTTTCGGCCGGTAGGCGGCGGCGATGTCGAATGCCTCGCGGGCGTGGCGGGCATCGCCGGCGGGCACCGTGCCGATCACCTCGTCCGTGTAGGGATAGCGCACCTCGACGACACCGTCGGCTTCCACCTTGCGCCCGGCGATCCGCATCGGCTCGTGTCTGATTGTCAGTTGGTCAGCGGTCATCTGCATCAACCTGTTTCCCGGTTTCTCTCAAAGCGCCGCGGCGCGGGTGGCGACGGCGAAGGCATCGAAATTGCGCAGGGCGGGCGCCTCGCCGAGATCGTCGAGCCTGCGATTGACGATGAACGGCACCGCCTGCTCGGTGAGCCCGCCATGGCTGCGCAGGGGTACATCCAGACCGGAAAGGTCGTGATCCTCCTCGCGCGTGCCGATGGTCTTGCGCTCGCCGGAGACGAGCACGAGATCGCCGATGCGATCCGGCGGCAGCTCGAAGCGGGCACAGGCATCGGCCCGGCTCAAGACCACATCGATCCCGTCGATGGCGGCAAGGCGGCTGGCGATGTCAGCGGGCGCATCCTTCGGCAGATAGACCGTGGCGAACGAGCCGAGCGCGCCATGATGGACGACATAGGGGTCGGTGATGGGCAGGATCACGCGCGCCGCGGCACGCCCGAGCCACTGGTCGAGCAGATCCTGGACATAGACCACATCCGGCGTGCCGTCGGGATTGTGCTTGGCCTTCATGCCATGGTCGGCGGTGATCACGATGGCCGCGCCGCGCGCGTCGAGTTCGCCGAGATAGCTGTCGAACATCGCATAGAAGCTCTTCGCCCCGTCTTCTTCGGGTGCGAACTTGTGCTGAACGAAGTCGGTCGTCGTCAGATACATGACATCGGGCCGGAAGGTGTCGAGCAGCCTGACCCCGGCGGCGAAGACGAATTCCGAGAGTTCGGCCGAATAGACATCCGGCACCGGCCGGCCGAGCCACGCGGACGCATCGTCGATCCCGTGTTCGTCCCTTGCCGTGTCCGCCGACCGCTCGGAGGAAAAGCAGATCGCCCGGCCCGTCTTCATGTCCAGCCCGGCGCCGAGCAGTGCCCGCAGCTTGTCCTTGGCGGTGACGATCGCGACCTTCGATCCGGCATCGTGAAAGGCACGGAAAATGGTGGGCGCGCGCAGGAAGCGCACATCGTTCATCATCACCTCCTCGCCCGTCTCCGGGTCGAAGAGGTAATTGCCGCAGATTCCGTGAACCGCCGGCGGCCTGCCGGTGGCGATGGAGAGATTGTTCGGGTTGGTGAAGCTCGGGATCACGCTGTGGGCGATGCGCGACGTTCCCTTCGCCCTGACACGTTCCAGATTGGGCATGAGGCCCGCCGCGATCGCCACATCGAGATAGGCGGGCTCGCAGCCATCGAGGCAGATGGCAATGGCGGGAACCTTCGGTTGCGCATAGTTGCGTCCATTCACCTCGATCATGCGGCCACCGCCTTTCCGTCACTGACATTCATTTCACCGAGCACCTCGCGGATCGCGGCAAGCGCACCCGTCATCTCCGCCTCGTGCAGATCGCCGATGCAGCCGATGCGGAAGGAGGGGGCGACGGTGAGCTTGCCCGGATAGATCACATAGCCGCGCCCGCGCAGGCGGTCATAGAAGGTCTCGAAGTGGAAACGCTCGTCGGCGGGCATCCGGAAGGTGACGATGATCGGCGCCTGCAATTCATCCGGCAACAGCGTCTCGAACCCGAGTGCGCGCATTCCCTCGACGAGAATCCGGCAATTGGCGGCATAGCGCGCACCGCGTCCGGCCACGCCGCCCTCGTCCTCATGCTCGCGCATCGCCTCGCGAAAGGCGGCCATGACATGGGTCGGCGGGGTGAAGCGCCACTGGCCGTTGCCGCCCATGGCCCGGTCCTGATCGAAGAGATCCAGCACCAGCGACGGGGCATTGCCGGCCGCCTCGGCGAGCGCGGATTTTCTGACGATGCAGAACCCCATGCCGGGCACGCCCTGCAGGCATTTGTTGGAGGACGCCACCACCGCATCGAAGGGGATGTCGCGGGCGGAGAGCGGCAGGGCGCCGAATGCGCTCATGGAATCGATCAGCAGGCGCCTTTTGTGGCGGGCGACCACCTCGGCCACCGCCGCAACCGGATTGACGATGCCCGATGTCGTCTCGCAATGGACGATGGCGACATGGGTGATGGACGGATCGGATCCGAGCTTCGCATCGAGCGCCGCCGGATCGTTGGGCACATCCTCGGCCGTCTTCAGCGTGTCCACGGCACGGCCGTGATAGCCGGCGATCTTCACCATGCGCTCGCCATAGGCACCATTGACCAGTACCAGCAGCCTGCCGTCGCGCGGCACCAGCGTACCCAGCATCGCCTCGACGACGAAGGTGCCCGAGCCCTGCAACGGCACGGCCGTGAACGCATCGTCGCCCGTGAACGCATGGCCGCCATCGACGAGCGCTGTCAGCCGCTCGCGGATCTCGGCATTGAGCGCGATGAAATCGCCGTCGCGCGAGCCCCAGTCGCGCAGCATCGCCCGCTTGACCCGCATGGAGGTGGTGAGCGGTCCGGGGGTGAGAAGGAAGGGTTCGTCGGCCATCGGGGAACTCCTGTTCGAAGGCGCGTCCTGTCTGTCCTGTTGCCGAAGGCGCGGACATAAGTCAAAACGATTAAATCGATGCTTTCATCGGAAAAATTGATGAACTTTACCTGGATCCGCGCCTTTCACACGGTCGCCAGTCAGAAGGGCTTCACCCGCGCCGCGGAAAGTCTCGGCATCTCGCAGCCGGCGGTGAGCGGACATGTGCAGTCGCTCGAACAGCAGATCGGCCAGTCGCTGTTCGCGCGCAAGGGCCATTCGGTGAGCCTGACGCCCGTCGGCGAGGCACTCCTGCAACGCACGCGGCACCTGTTCGCGCAGGTCGAGGAACTCGACGATTTCCTTCTCGCCGCCGGCCGGCTCGAACGCGGGGTGCTGCGCATCGGCGCCGACAGCCCGCATGGCATCATGGATCTCCTGCGCGACTTCCGCGCGCGGCGCCCGCATATCGAACTGCGCCTCGATCTCGGCAACATGCGCCGGGTGATCGGAAGTCTCGAGGCCGGCGAGAGCGATGTCGCCTTCGTCACGGCGGCAAGCATCGGCGACACCTTCATCGCCTGCCCGCTTCGCCGCGACCGCCTCGTCGCCATCGCCGCCGCTGGCCATCCCCTCGCGGACTCCGCCCGCCTGCCGCTGCAGGCGCTCCACGACGTCGATTTCATCGCCCGCGAACGCACCTCCCAGACCCGCATCCTCTTCGAACGGGCGGCGGCGGCAGGCGGCGTCGTGCCGCGGCAGATCATGGAGCTGGGCTCGCGCGAGGCGGTGCGCGAGGCGGTCGCCGCCGGCATCGGCATGGCCGTCGTCTTCGGTCGCGAGCAGCCGGACGATCCGCGCGTCCGCTCCATTCAACTCGATGGTGACGGGCTCGAGGGCACGCAATTCCTCCTCACCACCGCCGAAAGACGACGCCTGCGCCTCGTCGAAGCCCTCTTTTCGACCGCGGGACAACGAATTTCCTTGGGCTGACGGCCCTGTGGCGCTATTCAGCCACTCGGTCGGTGTGCAGGGGACTGTCAACTTTACCCTTGACGTCGGCTCCGTTACGGTCGCATTCGCCGTCGCCGGGAGCAGACAGTTCCCGTTCGTCGCCCCGTCTACCGCTCCGGGCCGCGGTCCGGCCGTCCGGGATCACTCATGCGAGCGAGATCGTCAGGTTCCATGCGCGAGCAGGCTGTCATGTCCGAAAACAGAACGAGCAGTCTCAAGGAGACGATCCGCACGCTGGTCTATGCCGTGGCGATCGCGCTTTTCGTGCGCACCTTCGCCTACGAACCGTTCAACATTCCCTCCGGCTCGATGAAGCCGACCCTGCTCGTCGGCGACTATCTGTTCGTCTCCAAGTTCTCCTACGGCTACAGCCACTATTCGCTGCCGTTCAGCCTGCCGCTGTTCGAGGGGCGGATTTTCGCGAGCATGCCCGAGCGCGGCGATGTCGCCGTCTTCAAGCTGCCCTCGGACAACCGCACCGACTATATCAAGCGCATCGTCGGCCTGCCGGGCGACAAGATGCAGATGATCAACGGCATCCTCCACATCAATGACGAACCCGTGGAAGTCCGCCGCCTCGGCACCTTCAGGGATGACGAGAAGGGCCGTATCGTCGAGGAGCCGCTCTACGAGGAGACCCTGCCCAACGGCAGGAAACACCCGATCCTCGATCTGACCTCGCTCGGCGCGCTGGACAATACCCGCGTCTATCAGGTGCCCGAGGGCCATGTCTTCGCCATGGGCGACAATCGCGACAATTCCCTCGACAGCCGGGTCGACCATGTGAGCTACATCCCGCTGGTCAACCTGATCGGCCGCGCCGATTTCCTCCTCTTCTCCGTCAATGGCAGCGCCCGTCTGTGGGAGCCGTGGAAATGGCCCTGGGCGATCCGCTTCCACCGCATGTTCCAGCCCATCAACTGACGTGAAAACGGCGGCCGGCACCGACCTGCTCGAAGCCTTCCAGACCGGTATCGGCTACCGGTTCAATGCCGTCCGCCTGCTGCGCGAGGCCCTCACCCATTCGAGCGCCACCACCAGCGGCAGCCGTGGCAGCCGGCGTTCCAACGAACGGCTGGAATTTCTCGGCGACCGCGTCCTCGGGCTGCTGGTGGCGGAAATGCTCATCGCCGCCTATCCCGACGATCCCGAAGGCGCCCTCTCCAGACGTCAGGACCGCCTCGTACGCAAGGAGACGCTGGCCGATATCGCCCTCGCCCTCGACCTCGGCGGCGCCCTCACCCTCGCCCGCGGCGAACGCCAGAGCGGCGGCCGCGACAAGGCCGGCATCCTCGCCGACGCGATGGAGGCGATCATCGGTGCCATCTACATCGACGGCGGGCTCGAGGCGGTACGGCCGCTGGTCGAACGCCACTGGCGAAAGCGTGCCGAGGCGCTCAAGGTGCCGCCGAGCGACCCCAAGACGGCGCTGCAGGAATGGGCGCAGGCGCGCGCGCTCGGCCTACCCGTCTATGAATCCCTCAACACCTCCGGCCCGTCCCATGCGCCGGTCTTCACCGTCGCCGTGACTGTGAGCGGACACGAACGGATCGTCGCCGAGGGCGGCTCCAAGCGCGATGCCGAAAAGGCGGCCGCGCGCCTCTTCCTGAAAGGACTCGAGAACGAATGAGCGAGCCCGCGCAAGGCGGCATGGACGACAGCGGCCACAGCGCCGGCTTTGTCGCCTTTCTCGGCGCGCCGAATGTCGGCAAGTCGACCCTGCTCAACCAGCTCGTCGGGGCCAAGGTCTCCATCGTCTCGCCCAAGGTGCAGACCACGCGCCGGCGCATCATCGGCATCTCGATCCGCGGCGGGACGCAGATCATGTTCATCGACACGCCGGGCGTGTTCTCGCCGAAAAAGCGCCTCGACCGGGCGATGGTGGATGCGGCCTGGGGCGGTGCCGCCGATGCCGATCTCGTCGCCATGCTGGTCGATGCCAGACGCGGTGTGCGCAGCGAGGAGGAAACCATCCTCAAAAGGCTCGCAGACAGCCGCAAGCCGCGCCTGCTGGTCATCAACAAGACCGATCTCGTCCAGCCGACCACCCTCCTGCCGCTGGTGAGCCGGCTGAACGAACGCCTCGCCTTCGATGAAACCTTCATGGTCTCCGCGCTTAATGGCGACGGTTGCGGCGATCTCATGAACGCCATCGCCACGCGCATGCCCGAAGGCCCGTGGCTCTTCCCCGAAGACCAGCTCAGCGACCTGTCCAACCGTGCGATGGCCGCCGAGATCACCCGCGAACAGCTCTATCTCCAGCTTCATCAGGAACTGCCCTACGCCGCCACCGTCGAGACCGAGGCATGGGCCGAATCCGAGGATGGCAGCGAGATCCGCATCGACCAGACCATCTATGTCGAGCGGGCGACGCAGAAGGGCATCATTCTCGGCAAGGGCGGGCGGCAGATCAAGGCCATCGGCGAAGCCGCGCGCAACGAGCTCCGCGACCTGCTCGACGCCCGCGTCCATCTCTTCCTGTTCGTCAAGGTACGCGAGAACTGGGCGGAGGATCGCGAGCGCTATCGCGAGATGGGCCTCGATTTCCCCCGCTGAC
>JAGREZ010000218.1 GCA_020446285.1 Geminicoccaceae bacterium | reverse complement strand
GCTCGACCAGCGCAACGGCTTTCGCGTGCTCGATACCGGGAAGGCTCACCTCCAGATCGGCGGTGATCCCGAAACCGCCGGCCGAACGCGGGCCGATACCGACCGTGGCGGTGACGGTGGCATCGTCGGGGATCTTCACGCCATCCTTGTCCTGCGAGGCGACAAACTTCAGCGCCCCGAGGAAACAGGCGGAATAGCCGGCGGCAAAGAGCTGTTCGGGATTGTTGCCGGGGCCGCCGCCGCCACCAAGTTCCTTGGGCGTGGCAAGCCTGACCTCGAATGACCCGTCGGCGGTTTTCGCCGCACCGTCGCGTCCGCCCGTGGCGGTGGCTTTGGTGGTATATTTCACATCGACCGACATCCGTTCCATCCCCTCTCTTTGCTTCTGGTTCACCTGCGAGTGCCATCACTCCCCGGTACAGTTTCATATGGGCGCTCGAAGGCGGAGAATTCAAGACCGCGTAGCGGAACACCGGGCCTTCGGGCTGGCGGTCAGAAGCCGCCCGGGGGCTGGTTCAGGTAGACATAGTAGGCGATTGCGGCACCGATGGCGGCGATGAACAGCACTAGCAGGAAAATCTTCCACGCACTGTAGGGGCGTTCGCCCTGCACCTCGCCATTCTGGCCGTTGACCGAGACATGATAGGTCTTGCCGCTGTAACGAAAGGCGCCGAGCCAAAGCGGCAGCAGCACATGCTTGAAGGTCGGTTCGCGGTGGCGGATGTCCATGTGCTCGATCCGCTGCAGGTCGCCGCCAATATCCATGCGCACATCCGAGGCGATGCGGCTCTTCATCTTGTCATGGGCGACATTGAAGCCGTCGCCCAGCCCGATCCTGTAGGCCTCGGCCTGAAAACCGGTCAGATAGACCGCCGAATAGGGCTTGAGACCGCCCAGATCCCAGGGTTCGAGCCGGTCGGTCATCCATGTCGGCAACGAGTTCGAAGCGAGCACCAGCACATCGTCGAAATGACGCCGGACGCGGCCGCGGGCGGGATACCAGCGCACCTTCTGCACCATCTTCGTCTGAACGACGTCGCGGCCATTGACCCTCGTTCGCACCTGCACGGGTTCCAGATAGATCTCGCCGCGCCGGCCGACATAGTCGGTCTCGGTATCGCTGTCATAGGTCCAGTAGGGCAGATAGACCCCATGCAGGGCACCGCTCACCTGACCCATGCGCTTGAGCCTGCCGGGCGCGAACCACAGGCTTCGAAGCCATGTACGCACGCGCCCGCGCGCGGTCTCCTCGGCAATCTCGAACGGCAGGACCGCCTGCGGCTTGATCTGGTGATGCGCGCTCGTGTCGGTGACGATCGACTGACCGCAGAACGGGCATTCGCCTGCATGGCGATCGGGATCGAAGGTGAATGTCGCCTGACAGCTCGAACAGCGGACGCTGCGTATTTCCTCGAGCGGTGCCGCATGGCGGTCCTTCTGCAGCGCCGCCTCGAGATCCTGCTCGACGATCCGCACCGGCACGATCTCGATGGCATTGACATGCCCGCAATAGTCGCATTGCAGGCTGTTCCGGCCCGGCGCATAGGACAGCACCGCACCGCATTGTTCACAGGTGAGCTGGGCTTCGCGCAGTGCCGTGTCGCTGCCGGGCGCCGATGCCGGCTCGATCTCGCGCCGCCCCCATGGCCCGAATTCCATGGATCAGGCAGCGCCTCCGCCCGGTATCGGCGGTGGCGCGGAACCGAAGACCGGCGACAGGTCCGGACGTGCCGCCGCCTGCTCCCAGCTGGCCATTCCCTCGGTCCAGACGAGCGTGTCACGGGCGAGTTCCCCCCGTCCGGCCATGGCCTTCAGCGTGGCCAGATCGAACGGGCCCGAGGCCTGACCGTCCCTTGCGACATGATAACGTCTGGCTTGCGGCAGGGGCGGCGGTGCCGCGGCCGTCTGTGCGGACGGTTGTCCAGAAGGTTGTGCGGCCGCGGACGGCTGTGCCTGCGGATTCATCGCATTGGCCATCTGCTGCGCCATGGCCATGCCCATGCCGAGCCCCATTCCGGCGGCGGCCCCGCCCTCGCCCGGATTGGCGGCGGCCGTGCGCATCGCCTCGGCAGCCTGGAACTGGGAATATCGGGAAAGGTCGCCGACCACACCCATGGAAGTGCGGCGGTCCATGGCCTCCTCGACCTCCTTCGGCAGGGAGATGTTCTCCACCAGAAGCTTGGTGAGTTCGAGACCGTAATTGGCGAATTCGGGGGCGATGCGGCCGGTAACGAACCTCGAGAGATGGTCGTTGTTGCCGGCGAGATCGAGCACCGGAATGCCCGAACTGCCGAGCACCGCGGTAAAGCGGGTGACGATCAGATTGCGCAGCTGGTTGCTGATCTCGCTGGTCGTGAAATGCTCGTCCGTGCCGACGATCTCGCGCAGCAGCACCGCCGGGTCGGTGATGCGGATCTCGTAGGTGCCGAAGGCCCGCAGCCGCACCATGCCGAACTCGGGATCGCGGACGATCACGGGGTTCTTGGTGCCCCATTTGAGATCCGTGTAACGGCGCATGTTGAAGAAATAGACTTCGGCCTTGAACGGGCTCTGGAAGCCATGGTGCCAGTTCTGCAGGGTCGAGAGAATGGGCAGGTTGGCGGTGAGAAGCTCGTACATGCCCGGCTGGAAGATGTCCGCCACCTCGCCCTCATTGACGAACACCGCCATCTGCCCCTCGCGGACGGTGAGCTTGGCGCCGTGCTTGATCTCGTTGCCATAACGCTCGAAGCGCCAGACGAGCGTGTCCGGGCTGGAATCGGTCCATTCGATGACATCGACGAATTCACCGAAGATCTTGTCCATCAGCGCCATGACTGACATCTCCTCGAAATTGGTAGCGCAAACCGGCGCACATGCCCCGCCGGCGCGCTTGCATGGTGCGTTTTCCGGTACGGAGCGCAGGATGCACTCGTAGCGGAAAAGAATGAACCATTGATTTCCATCAGCGCGGCGGCAGTTCCTTGCCGGTCTGCTGCGCCCGTGCCGACGCACTCTGCAACGCCGCCTTGAGCTGGGATTCAGCCTCGGCGAGCTGCTTTTCCGCGTCACGACGCTTGGCCTTGCCCTCGTCGGCGATGCGCAGGCTGTCCTCGATGGTGGCGATCAGCTGATCGTTGGCCGCCTTGACCGTGTCGATGTCGAACACGCCGCGCTCGACCTGCTCGCGCACCTGCTGGTTCACCTGACGCAGATTGTCGGCATTGTTCTTGAGGAGATCGTTGGTGAGATCGGTCGCCGCCTGCACCGCATCCGCCGCCTGTCCCGAGCGGTAGATGGTGATCGCCTGGGCGAGCTGCTGGCGCCAGAGCGGCACGGTGTTGGCGAGCGTCGAATTGATCTTGGTGATCAGCGACTTGTCGTTTTCCTGTACCAGCCGGATGGATGGCAGGCTCTGCATCGTCACCTGACGGGTCAGCAGCAGATCATGCACACGCCGTTCGAGATCGTCGCGCGCCGAGCGCAGGTCGCGCAGCTTCTGCGCCTCGATCACGTCATCCTGTCCCTCGACTGCCTGGGCAAGTGCCGGAATCGTGCTCTCGTCGAGTTCCTTGAGCTTTGCACGGCCGGCGGTGATGTAGACCTCGAGCGTGCGGAAATAATCGAGATTGGCGTCGTAGAGCTTGTCGAGCTTGGTGATGTCGGTGAGCAGCGTGGTCTTGTGCCGTTCGAGATCGTTGGTGATGGTGTCGATCTGCTCGCGCACGGTCTCGTACTGGTCGAGATATTCCTTGAGCTTGTTGTTGCCCATGCCGAAGATACGCTCGAACCAGTTCGGCTTGTCGGTCGGATCGATATCCTCGAACTTGAGCTCGCGCAGCTTGCTCACCATCGTGTTGAGCGCCTCGCCGGCCGGCCCGACATCCTTGGTGCGGACTTCCTCGAGCATCGAATCGGAAATGGTGGTCAACTGCTGCTGCGCCTTGGTACCGAAGAAGATGATCGACTGGGTGTCGCCCATGTCGATCTCCTGAACGGCAGTCGCGACGGCCTTGCTGGTATCGCCGTCGAGCTTGATCTGCAGATCCTGCGCCAGCTCGTTCGCCAGCACCTGGATGCTGTCGGCGAGTTCCGCCGTGGCGACGGGGAGCGGCGGCGGTGCGGCGCGCTGCATTTCGGGCTGTTCACTCATCGGTCGTTCTCCCTGGGGAAACTGGCAAAAGATTGCGGACGCACGCCCGTCAATGGACGCCTTCCTTTTCGAGCTGGGTCTTGAGAACCTCGATCTGCACCTCGAGATCGAGACTCTCGTTGCGCTTGAGAACCTGCTCCTGCTCGATGAACACCCGTTCGACCGTCTCCAGGACGTGGCGGAAGCTCTCCGCGAGCGGCGTCGAGGAGAGATCGTTCTGCTGTTCGCGATATTTGCGCACGACGTCGCGCGTGCCGTCCAGATAGGTGACGAAGAACCGCCGCGCCCGGCGCAGGTCGCCCGGATCGCGTTCCACCTGCGCCAGCACCGCCCGCGCCTGCGCGGCGATCCGGGTCAGCCGCTCGGTGAGCTCGCGATTGTGCAGTTCGCGGGCGTTCAGCTCGATCTCGCGGATCTTGCTCTCCGCCTCGCTGACGGCGGCAATCACATCCTCGCTCTTCAGGCCCGAGCGCTCGGCGAGGCCGGCGTCGATATCCTTGCGGCCCATCGGATCGAGGCCATAGGCCATGACACAGCCGATACTGCCGAGAACGCCGTAGAGCAGCGACATGAACA
>JAGREZ010000217.1 GCA_020446285.1 Geminicoccaceae bacterium | reverse complement strand
GGTGGTGCAGCTCGCGCAGCGCGGCGATCGGATCGTGTTCGTGAAAATCGACGCGAAGGGTGAGGGGCGGGCGGTCCGCACCGGTGACGAGGAGGGCGGCGGAAAGCAGGCCTCGGCGGTCGCCACCGGCTTCGCGAGCGGCTGAAAGGGCGTCGAGCAGGCGGCGACCGAGCGGCCCCTCCGTGTTCAGGAAACACGCGCTCATGGCTTCGAGCACGGCATCCGAGGTGAGCATGTTGCCGGTGGCGATACCGCCATCGAAGGGGCGTTCGCCGGTCTGCGGCGTATTGGCGGAGCCGGTGAAGGCGGCCGTGTTGCCGTCGCGATCGAGGGCGGCGAGCTGGCGGAAGGCGCGGCCGCTGTCGCTTGCCGTCACCATCCCGACAGCCGTTCGCGCGGTTTCGCCCGCTGCCATGCGGAAAAGCACGTCCTCGCCCCAGAACGTGCTCGGTGCTGCACCCTGGCTTGCCGACATGCCGGAGCGCGGATCGCCGCGCAGGACCCAGCCGCCGACGCAAAGGCTGCCCGTCGCCGCGGCACCACCCATGGTGCCGGTTTTCCGGTCGATCGCGAGAATGGAAAAGGTCATGGTCCGCCATGGGGTCATTGTGCGAAAATTTATCATGAAAAATTGACGCTCCCAATTTATCACGATAAATTGCAAGACAATCGACCAGAAGATCATTCGGAACGCAAGATCCGAACGCAGGCTCGCAACGCAAGGGAGACGTCGGGATGTCGATTGCAAGCTGGACGCGCAGAAGCCTCTTCGCCGCGACGGCGATGACCATGGCCACGGCGGGTGGGGTCATGGTGGCGGCGGTTCCGTCCGCTTTGGCGCAGACGCCCGAGGGCGTGCTGATCGTGGGCCAGATCGCCGAGCCCAAGTCGCTCGATCCGGCGGCGGTGACGGCGGTGAACGATTTCCGCATTCTCGTGAACGTCTATGAGGGACTCGTGCGGTACAGGTCGGGCACGCTCGAGGTCGAGCCGCAGCTCGCCACCGACTGGACGATCAGCGAGGATGGCACGGAATATACCTTCACCTTGCGCGAGGGCGTCACCTTTCATGACGGCACGCCGTTCGATGCCGAGGCGGTGAAGTTCAATTTCGACCGGATGCTCGACGAGAACCACCCGTTTCACGATACGGGGCCGTTCCCGCTCGCCTTCTTCTTCAGTGCCGTGCAGGAAACCGTCGTGGTCGATCCGATGACCGTGCGTTTCAGGCTCGATTCGCCCTATGCGCCGTTCCTCTCCAATCTCGCCTATCCGACGGGCCTCATCGTCTCGCCGGCCGCGGTCGAGGCCAATGGTGCCGATTTCGGTCGCAATCCGGTTGGCACCGGACCGTTCCGGTTCGCCGAATGGCGGGCCAACGAGGCGGTCGTGGTCGAGCGCAACGGCGATTACTGGGGTGAGGCGGCAGGCAGCGAGGCGGTCGTGTTCCGGCCCATCACCGATGCCAATACGCGGGTCGCGGAAATGCTTGCCGGTGGCATCGACATGATGGTCGAGGTGCCGCCCACCTCGCTCTCGCAATTCGGCGGCGACGGCTTCGAGATCGCCGAACAGGCCGGTCCGCATCTCTGGTTCCTGATCCTCAATACCAAGGAAGGCCCGGCTTCCGATGTCCGCGTGCGGCAGGCGCTGAACTACGCCATCGACAAGGAGGCCATCGTCAACGATGTGCTGGAGGGGACGGCCGATGTCGCCGCGGGACCGACGCCGCCTGCTTTCGCCTGGGCCTACAACGAGGCGTTGCAGCCCTATCCGCACGATCCGGAGAAGGCGAAGGCGCTGCTTGCCGAGGCCGGCGCCGATGGCGCGGAGCTGACCTTTTTCGTTACCGAGGGCGGTTCGGGAATGCTTGATCCGGTGGCCATGGGTACGGCCATTCAGGCGGATCTGGCCGAGGTCGGGCTCGATGTGAAGATCGAGACATACGAGTGGAACACCTTCCTCGGCGAGGTCAATCCGGGGCTCGAGGGCAAGGCCGACATGGCCGAGATGGCATGGATGACCAACGATCCGGACACGCTTCCCTATCTCGCCCTGCGCACCGATGCCTCGCCGGACAAGGGCGGGTTCAATTCGGGCTATTACTCCAACGAGACGGTTGACGAGCTTCTGGAGGCGGCGCGCGGCGCCACCGATCAGGATGAGCGCGCGCGGCTCTATCGCGAGATGCAGACCATCGTGCAGGAGGATGCGCCCTGGGTGTTCGTCGCCAACTGGAAGCAGAACGCAGTCACCAGCGACCGGGTGGAGAATTTCAGGCTGGAGCCTTCCTTCCTGCTGCAGCTTCAGTCCGTCGTGAAGAACTGACCCCCCGGCCCTTGGTTTTGCATCAATTCATCCAGTCAGATCCGTATGATCTGTCTGGATCGATGCTTTAGCGTTTCACCTGCAGTCGCGGATGCGCCGGAGAATGCTCTCATGGCGAACTACATTCTCAAACGGCTGGTCTATGCCGTGCCGGTGCTGCTCGGCATCACGATCATCGTCTTTCTCATCATGGCGGCCATTCCGGGTGATCCGGCAACGGCCATCCTCGGCAGTTATGCGACGCCTGAAAATGTCGAGAAGCTCAACCGTGACCTCGGTCTCGACAAGCCGCTGGTGCAGCGATACCTGATCTGGCTCGTCAACATGCTGGGTGGCGATTTCGGCCGCTCCTTCTCTCTCAACCGCCCGGTGCTCGACGAGATCCTCGAACGCTTCGCCGCGACGCTGGTTCTGGCCGGAACGTCGTTCGTCCTGTGTTCGCTCGCCGGCATCCTCGCCGGCACGGTTTCCGCGGCACGGCAATATGGCGCCGCCGACAGGCTCATCACCTTCACCGTACTCATCGGCATTTCGGTGCCGTCCTTCTTTCTCGGGATGATGATGATCCTGCTCTTCGCGGTGAAGCTGCGCTGGCTGCCGGTCTCGGGAATGTATGCGATCTATGGCGGTGGCGATCTGCCCGATCTGCTGGCGCATCTGGTCATGCCGGCGCTGGCGCTTTCGGCGGTGGCGACGGGGGTCATCGCCCGGCTGGCGCGCTCGGCGGTGCTGGAAGTGCTCAGGCAGGACTATATCCGCACCGCACGCGCCAAGGGACTCGGCGAAACGCGGGTGATCGCGGGTCATGCACTGCGTGCGGCGATGGTCTCGATCATCCCCGTACTCGGCATCCAGGCGGGCTTCGTGCTCTCCGGTGCGGTCTATATCGAGATGGTGTTCCAGTGGCCCGGTGTCGGGCGGATGCTGGTCGAGGCGATCCTCAAGCGGGACATCCTGCTGGTGCAGGGCGGGGTGGTGTTCGTCGCCGGCTGCTATGTGCTCTTCAACATCGCCGTCGATGTGGCGCAGAGCCTGCTCGATCCGAGGATCCGGACATGAGGCTGTTTCTCGGGCTCCTGTTCCGCAACCGCCTCGCCGCCGTCGGCGCCGTCGTTCTCGCCGCCATTCTCCTCTTCGTGCTGGCGATCCCGGTCCTGCCGCTTGCCGATCCGAACATCACCGAGACCGGGAAGCGCTTTCTCCTGCCGTTCGGTGAGGGGCACTGGCTCGGCACCGACCATCTCGGCCGCGACCTGCTCTCGCGCCTCCTGCACGGAACGAGGCTGTCGCTTGCGGTCGGCTTTGCCGCCGCATTCGTCGCCGCGACGATCGGTTCGGCCATCGGCATCGTCGCCGGCTATTTCGGCGGGCTTGTCGACAATATCGTCATGCGTGGCGTCGACATGCTCATGGCCTTTCCCTACATCCTGCTGGCGCTCGCGATCGTCGCCGCCCTCGGACCGGGGCTCATGAACGCACTCGTGGCCGTCGCAGCCGTCAACATTCCCTTTTTCGCCCGCAACATCCGTGGCGTCACCGTCAGTCTCGCGCATCGCGAATTCATCGATGCGGCGCGGCTTTCCGGCATGGGGCACGGGCGCATTCTCGCAAGCGAACTCCTGCCCAACGTGTTGCCGGTCATCGTCATCGCGATGTCGACCACCATCGGCTGGATGATTCTCGAGACGGCAGGACTGTCGTTTCTCGGCCTTGGCAGCCAGCCGCCGCAGGCCGATCTGGGCTCGATGCTGGGCGAGGCGCGCGCGGCGCTCATCACCTCGCCGCACACATCGGTGGTGCCCGGCGTGATGATCTTCCTTATCGTCATGAGCATCAATCTGCTCGGCGACGGCATTCGTGACGCGCTGGATCCGCGGCTGCGCTCGGGTGCTCTCGACCGGCCGGCGGCCATGACCCGCATCGACCGCCGGTCGCCGCCTCCCGGAGCACCGGCCGCACCGCCGCTGCTCGCGCTGCAGGATCTGCAAACCCGCTTTCATGTCGGCAAACGTGTCTACAAGGCGGTGAACGAGGTGTCGCTGCACCTGGCCAAAGGCGAATGTCTCGGGCTCGTCGGCGAAAGCGGCTCGGGCAAGTCGGTCACGGCACTTTCGGTGATGGGCCTCGTCGCCTCGCCGCCCGGCGTGATCACCGGCGGTGCGGTCAGGCTCGATGGCGAGGATGTGCTCGGCTTTTCGAGATCGCGCCTGCGTTCGGCGCGTGGCGATCGCGTCGCCTACATCTTCCAGGATCCGCTGGGTACGCTGCATCCGCTCCATACCATCGAGAACCAGCTCGTCGAAGCCATCCGCGCGCACCGGAGCGTACCGCATGCAGAGGCGCGTGCGCGCGCTCTCGAACTGCTCGATGCGGTTCGCATCCCCAACGCGGGGGCGCGGCTCCCGGCCTATCCGCACGAACTCTCCGGGGGCATGCGCCAGCGGGTCGGGATCGCCATGGCGCTTGCCAACGATCCCGACATCATCATCGCCGACGAGCCGACCACCGCACTCGATGTCACCGTGCAGGCACAGATCCTTGCGCTGCTGGACGAGCTTCGCCGCGAACGCGGGCTCGCCATTGTCTTCATCACCCATGATTTCGGCGTGGTCGCTCAGCTCTGCGACCGGGTGGCGGTCATGTATGCCGGTCGCATCGTCGAGGAGGGGCCGACCGCGGCGGTCCTGGCCACGCCGGCGCATCCCTATACGAGACGACTCATCGCCTGCGTGCCCGAACTCGGCGAAGGCCGGCGCGAACTCGCGGCCATCGCCGGATTGCCGCCGGTGGTCGACAGGCTGCCCGACGGCTGCGCCTTCGCTCCGCGTTGTGACAAGGCGGCGGACGCATGTCGCAGGGGCGAGATCCGTCTGGCCGGCGAGGGCACGAGGCGCGTGCGCTGCATCCATCCCGAGCATCCCGAGGAGACGGTCTGATGCCGGCGCTCAAGGTCGACAATCTGAGCAAGACCTTCGGCGCGCGCGGTGGCCTGTTCGGCGGTTCATCACCGGGTGTGCGGGCGGTCCGGCCCATGAGCTTTTCGGTCGAGGAGGGCGAGACGCTCGGCATCGTCGGCGAGAGCGGCTGCGGAAAATCGACCCTCGCGCGAATGCTCGTCGGCTTGCTGGAGCCGAGCGGCGGGCATATCGAGATCCATGGCAAGGCCCTCGACAATGCTGATCCCGCAGCCTTCGGCCGGCTCATCCAGTATGTCTTCCAGGATCCGCTCGGCAGTCTCAATCCGCGCAAGACCATCCGCTCCATTCTGGAAGCCCCGCTCAGCCTGCTGCATGGCATGAACCGGGAGGCGCGTCGCCAGCGGCTCGCCGAGATCGTCGCTTCGGTGAATCTGCGCGAGGAGTTTCTCGAACGCTATCCGCATGAATTCTCCGGCGGGCAGGCACAGCGGATCGCCATTGCCCGGGCGCTCGCCGCCGATGCAAGGATCATCGTCCTCGACGAACCCGTGTCCGCCCTCGATGTATCGGTGCAGGCGCAGGTGCTCAACCTGCTCGATGCGCTCGCCGGGCAGTTCAATCTCAC